>CAZKNC010000255.1:0-2154 GCA_964553935.1 uncultured Planctomycetia bacterium
CTGGTCTTGTTTCTGTTCCTCACGTGGAGGGGGCTGAGCGTAGCCGGAGCCGCAGGCTCCGCCTTTCACGCCGAAGATCGGTCCGATGGCCGGCTCCCGCAGAGTGAGGATGACCTTCTTGCGCATCCTCCCCATCGCCTGGGTGAGGCCGATCGCGGTGGAGGTCTTGCCCTCTCCCGCTTCAGTGGGAGTGATCGCGGTGACAAGGATCAGCTTCCCGTAGGGCCGGCTCTTCACCCGCTCCAGCGCCTGCAGGGAAACCTTGGCCTTGTACTGCCCATACGACTCGAACTCCTCCATCCGAACCCCGGCTCGCCGGGCAGTCTCGGTGATCTGGAGAGGGCGAGCCGACTGGGAGATCTCGATATTCGACGGAACTTTGCGGGTCGCTACACCAGGCATGACGGGTGTCATTATAACGGAAACTTAAGCCACCTCAAAGGCGCCTTTGATCAGGCGGATTCGTCCCGGATCCCCCTCCGTCGACAGGATCGACAGGACGTCAAATCGGATCGCCGTGCCCGGCTGAGCAGGATGGCGGCGCATGTACCACTGCGCCAGCCGGATGATCTTCTGCCGCTTGCCCGGCGTGACCGCTTCCTCCGGCCAGCCGAAGCGGGTGGAAGAACGGGTTTTGACTTCCACAAAACAGAGGGTTCGGCCTTCCTGAGCAATGAGGTCGATCTCGCCGATTCGCGCGCGGAGGTTGCGCTCCACGATGCGGTAGCCGTTCCGCTGAAGGTAGCGGGCGGCCCAATCTTCTCCTCGCCGGCCCGTGGTAAGCTTGAAATTCACCGTCGTCCGCCGCCGACAGGACGAAAACTAAACCGATGGAACCCGGTGGGCCCGAATGATTCAAGGGCCTGGAGGTGGCGTACGGTGCCGTACCCTTTATGCTGACGGAAACCGAACTCGGGATGCAAGCGGTGGATGAGATCCATCCATTGGTCCCGAACGACCTTCGCGACAATGGAGGCGCACGCGATCGAAAGCGACCGCGCATCTCCATCCACCACCGCCGCGGCGGGAACCGGACAGGATTTGGGCACGTGAAGCCCATCGATAAGAACCAGGTCCGGGACCAGCGGAAGTTTTCCCAGCGCCCGGATCATGGCCAAGTGGGTCGCTCGATGGATTCCAATCCGGTCGATCTCCTCGGCTCCCGCGGCGCCCACGCCGATGGCCGCCGCGCGCAAAATCGCGCGATAGGCCGATTCACGAGCCCGTGGGGTCAAACGCTTAGAATCGTCGAGGAACAAAGAGGAAGGAACTTCAAAGAGGATGACAGCGGAAGCGACAACCGGACCGGCGAGAGGGCCGCGGCCGGCTTCATCGATACCGGCTAGGCGGCCGGCTTCAAGCCTTCGTCGGAGCCGGAGTCTCTGGTCGAACTGCCGGAGTTGACGGACTCTCTGAGCCCTGTTCAACGCGCTCCTCGATGCGTCCGGCTTTGCCGACTTTTCGGCGAAGATAATACAGTTTGGCCCGACGGACCGACCCATGCTTGACCAAAAGGACCTTCTCGATCAGAGGGGAATGCAGGTAAAACGTGCGCTCCACCCCTTCGCCGTAGCTGACCCGGCGCACGGTGAAGGTCTCTCGGCTGGACCCGCTCTTGCGGGAAGTCACGATCCCTTCAAACGGCTGGATCCGGCTTTTTTCGTCCTCTTGAATGCGGACGAATACCCGCACCGTATCGCCCACCTTGAACAAAGGGCGATCGGCCTTCAACTGAGTTTTTTCAATTTCTCGGATTCGAGGGTCCATCGATTAAGTCCGGCCTTTGGGAAACCGTCCGACGCAGCGCTTGAAGCTTGCGCCATTCGGCAACACGGGATTGAGCCCCGGAAAGCAGAACGTCCGGCACCCGCATTCCACGGTATTCCGCCGGACGGGTATACTGGGGGTACTCCAATAAATTACTTGTGAACGACTCCTCCGCCGCCGACTCAGGATCCCCCAGCGATCCAGGCAACAGGCGAACCACGGAATCGATCAACACCATAGCAGGAAGCTCCCCACCCGTCAACACATAATCTCCGATAGAGATTTCCTGATCCACCAATCCTTCGCGGACCCGCTCATCCACCCCTTCATAGTGGCCGCACAAAAGAATCAGCCAGGGCTTTTTTGAAAGCTTGACCGCGAGCTTTT
>CAZKNC010000256.1:0-2145 GCA_964553935.1 uncultured Planctomycetia bacterium
ACGCCAGGCGGCTGATCCGTAATCGATCGGACTGGCCCAATGCTTTAAGCTCCCGGGCCAGATAAAGGGCGGTCGCCTCTCCTTCCAAATCGGAAGCGGTGGCCAAAACCACTTCCCGGACACCGCCGGCCTTGACCCGGGACTTCAGCTCCTGAACCCGCAGCTCGCGCGGGCCGACCCCATCCAGAGGAGAGAGCGCCCCCAAAAGGACGTGATAAGCTCCTTTGAACCCCCCGCCCTTTTCAATCGCCCGGATGGAGCGGTGGTCTTCCACCACGCAGATCACCGATCGATCGCGGGCCGGATCCTGACAAATCGAACAGAGATCGCCGTCAGCCAGGTTAAAGCAGGTCTTGCAGAAGCCGATCGTCTGCTTCACTTTGAGGATCGCTTCGCTGAGTTCCTTGGAAAATTCGGCCGGCTGGCTGAGCAGAAAGAAGGCGTAGCGCTCCGCGGTTCGAAGTCCGACACCCGGCAGTTTCTTCAGCGCCTGGATCAGCGCTTCCATCGAAGAGGTCCAACCAGCCATTAGCCCGCGGGCCCTTCACCGGGAAGAACGCGGCCCTCAAACAGCTCCAGAACGGAGCTCAAAAAAGCGGAGTCCTGCTTTGGAGCCGCCGATCCGGCGGTTTTGGATTTCTCCGGAAGACCTTCGACCACGCGGAAAGCGCACCGCATCGGCCGGCCGAGCGCTTCCGCCAGCGCCTGCTCCACCAGCTGGCGCGTGGAGATCTGTTCCAGCGACTGGCAGTGGAATTCCTGTCCTTTCCGGAAACCGATCACGACCTGAGGAGGGTCGCCGGCCTCCAGCGAAACGGGAGTTCCTTCGGCCAGATAGGCGCCGGTCGCGGCCTTTCGCGCGTGAAGAAGGTCCAGCAGCGCGGGCCAGACCGCGAGGATTTTCTCCAGCGCCGGATCCGCCGCAACCGCTGATGCTTTCGGCCACAGATCTTTGGCGGAGGCAGACGGCGTTCGTGGTTCGACAGGCCTGCCCGCCGACGGCTCAGTGGCGGGCTCACCACGAACGGTGGACTGTCCACCACCGGCGGGCCTGGAAGGAGTTCCCGGACCGCGCTGCTGCGGGTCCAATTTCTCCAAACGCGCGGCCAACTCCGCGATCGACACGAACGCGTCGGCGTGGGCCAAACGGACCAGCGTCATTTCCAAGGGAATCCGAGGGTCCCCCACCCGGCGCATCGTCTCAATCCCGCCGGTGAGGGCCTGCGCGATCATGATCAGCTCTTCCACCGACAAGGGCTGCGCCAGCTCCGAGAGCCGCCGGACCGCCTCGGGCTCGAGTTCTTCCAATCCGAGAGAACCGGCCCCCACCCGGATGACCAGAAGATTTCGAATGAATCCTAAGAGCCCGACCGACCACTGCGCCAGGTCCACGCCGGCGTCCGCGGTCTGAGCCACGATGCGCAGCAGCTCCACCGAATCCTTCTTTTGAAGGGCCGCGACTGTTCGGGCGAAGACCTCTTCATCCAGCGTCCCCAATAAGGTGGCAACGTCGGCCCCGTCGATCTTCCCCGCGCTGAAAGCCGCCACCTGATCCAAGATCGATTCGGCGTCCCGCAGGGAGCCGGCCGCCGCCTTGCCCACCGCCATCACGGCCTCCTCGGCGATTTTCAGCTTTTCCTCCGCCGCGACCGTTTTCAGCTTGTCGGCGATGATTTTGAGCGGGAGCCGGCGGAACTCGAAGCGCTGGCACCGGGAGACGATGGTCGCCGGCACTTTATACGCGGCGGTCGTGGCCAGGATGAACAGCAGGTGCTCGGGCGGTTCTTCCAAGGTTTTCAGGAGAGCGTTGAACCCTTCGGAGGTGATCTGGTGCACCTCGTCAATGATGTAGACCTTGGACTTTCCGCCGGTCGGACTGAATTTGGCCAGCTCCCTCAAGGCGCGGATCTGATCGATGCCCCGGTTGGAAGCCCCGTCGACTTCCAACACGTCGAGCGAGCGGCCTTCCGCGATCTCCTGGCAGGCCTGGCATTTCAGGCAGGGCACGGGGGTCGGCCCTTGTTTGCAGTTGAGCGCCTTGGCGAAAATACGGGCGGTGGAGGTCTTCCCGGTGCCGCGGGGACCGGAAAAGAGATAGGCCTGGCCGATCCGCTTCTGCTGGATCGCGTGGGTCAAAGTGGTGAC
>CAZKNC010000257.1:0-1855 GCA_964553935.1 uncultured Planctomycetia bacterium
ATTCAGCCCAAGAACCCTCAGTCGTATCCGAGCGGCTTCAGCCAGCTTGTGAGCGAAATCCCCCGTCAAAGTTTCCCCGGCAGAGGCCTTCAGCGCCTGAAGATACTCCTGCTGGGCCTGATAGAGTTCCGGATCATAGGCGATCCTCCCGACGGTACGGATGATTTTTCGAAGCGGGCGCTTTTGGGCGGGAGCAGTCTTGACGCCTATCCACTGTTGTTTTTCAGGCGCCATCGAGAGAGCCGCATAACCGGCCGGGACCGGACGGCCGGGATCCATCAAGGCCGATTCTTCGTAAACCGGCACCATCTCCATGCCCATCGGAGACTTGCCGGGCTTGTCCGATTTAAAACCGGGCATCATGGGATCCGTCCAGTAAAGGATCTTCTTCGAAAGCTCCTCGGCCTTCCGGGCCGGTTCCGCCTGGCCGGCTTCCTCCCGTTTCACCAACTGCATGTGGCAGATCGGACAATCGCCCGGCCGGCCGGAGGTGTAGTCCGGATGCATCGGGCAGTAGTACAAGGCGGATTTCTCGATATGGCCTGCGTGGCCGGTTTGCCGCGCCAGACGGGTCACGGCCAGACCCGTGAACAGCGCGGCCAGAAGGATGAGCCCGATGGTTATTTTTCGAAGGGACGATTTCATGAGTGCTCCTCTCTCAAGGCAACGCCAACCGCCTGTTCCAATTGAACGATCCTCTGTTCCAGCATCACCAAATGCTCGTAATAGGTGCGCCGCCGCCCGGCCAGCTCCTGCAGCGCCTGCAGGGCTTCCGTTATGGAACCGCGCCCGCCCCGATACGCGGCCATCGCGGAAGAAACCGCCTGCTCGCTCAACGGAACCAGTCCTTCCCGGCAAAGATGGGCGGTCTCATAAGCGGCTTTTGCCTCATGCCAATTCTCGTGAATCCGCCGGGTAATTTCATTGGCCGCGCCCTGATAAGCGGCCTGGGCCGATTCCTTATCAAACAGCGCGGCCTTGACGCCGTATTTCTGTTTCGTCCAGAACCAGAACGGCAGCACAAGCGCCAGCGTCAGGTCCCAGGGTCCGATCGGCCCCATCGCCGGGTCCCGCAGCTCGACCATCGTCTCCAGATCCGGCCACAATTCCCGTTTGGACAGCTTCCAGGCGGCTTCCGCGCGCTCTGCGGAAAATTTGAACATCAGCAGGTCCGGCTGATTTTCCTGCGCCCGAACAAACAATTCCCCCGGAGTGGAAGGAACCTCCTGTAGAGCGATCGGCACGGGCCGCCCCACCGGAACATGAGACGGCCGGCTGAGCAAATGGTTCACGTGCGCGGCCAGCGCTTCTCTCCGATGCGAGAGAACGACAAGCCGGTTCTCCGCTTCCATCTGCTGGGCCTGCGCCATCAACAGCTCACTTTGAGGCGCGGCCCGGGTCGCGTACCGGGATTGGGCGGATGCCGTCATCTGCCGGATCCAAACCATCTGTTCCTGCTGGATTTCCGTTTCCCGGTCGATAAGAAACAGGTCGTAATAGACCTGCTTGAGCATCGTGAGGGCCTCCCACTCCGACTGCTTGTACACGGCAGCGGCCGTTTGCGCCTCTTTCACCGCCACCTGATGCTTCAGAGAAAGCTTTCCCGGAAACGGGATGGACTGCAGGAGCGAGTAAATCACCGTCGCCTGATTGACCTTGAAAGTCCCCCGCGGGATCTCTTCAAACTCCACGCCGATCCGGGGAGGCGGCAATCCCCTGGCCTGTGGGATCCGCTGCTGGGCGGCCTCCCACTGTTTCCGGGCAGCCAGCAGATCCGGGTTGGCGCGCCGCAGCTCCGCCAGGAGATCCGGCAAGCGGAGAGACGGGACAGGGTATGGGACTCTATTGGCGCATC
>CAZKNC010000257.1:1865-2137 GCA_964553935.1 uncultured Planctomycetia bacterium
CCAGATGCGCATGGTTCTTATTCCTTTATCAAGCAGCTGCCGCTCGCTCCGCAGGCGGTCGCTTTGCAGGCCGTGCGCAACTGTTCGGTGACCAAGCCGGCTAATTTCGCGCGCTGAGTCGGATCCAATTGCTGACCGACCGCCAGAAGATGGTCCATCGTCGCCCGTTCCAGCGTGGCCTGTTCTGTTGAGATTTCATTGACCAGCCGGGCCAGGAGTTGCCGATCCGGATTTTCCTGTTGAAGAAGCTGGATCATCTGCGCTCGCTTCGC
>CAZKNC010000258.1:0-2129 GCA_964553935.1 uncultured Planctomycetia bacterium
GGAGGATTCGAACCCCCGAGACGCCTTTCGACGCCTAACCGCTTTCAAGGCGGTCGCTTTCAACCACTCAGCCATCCCTCCAACAAAGCCTAGCGGAACATCTGCTGGTAGAGCGCGACGTAAAGATCCCGGCTCCGGTCGAATCCGTCCGCCAGATAACTCCAGAACCGGACCTCGGGAACGATCAAGCTCATCACCCCCACCACCAGCGTCAGGTTGGCCCAAAAAATGACGGCCAGCGACAGGAGGGGACCCAGGATCTCCAGGTCCGACTGTTTCTGCTTGAGCGCTTCGACGGTGAAAACCAGGTGGAACGCCAGCGCCGCCCCGAGCCCGAAAAAGAACCCGTGGATCCACGAACGGACATCGGTGAAGAGGCCGGCGATCCCGTAGGCCAGCGCGACCAGAATCCCGTAGGCCGGGATGAGATACGGCGCCAGCGCGGTGATCGCGGTGATCTTGTTCGCCTTCACCGAGCCCTGCTTGGCTCCCACCTTCATTCCCTTCACCTGCCCGCCGGTCACCCAGGTCGCGGTCGCGTGAGTCAGCTCGTGGCCAAACACGTACGCCCGGCTGGGCGCGCCCACCAGCACATGGAACGCCAGATAAGCGGTGATCCCCAGCAACAGCGCGATCTCAGGCCCGCCCACGCGCCGGACCGACAAAAGGTGCTGATAAAAAGAAAACGAGTAGCCGAAACAAATCGGAAGAACCAGAACGCCGGCCAGCCATCGAAAGATCTTGGCGATCATGCGGACCTCAAGGAGCGCTGATCTGCTGCAGCCCCCCCAGATAGGGCTGCAGGGCTGGGGGAATCGACACCGAACCGTCGGCGTGCTGATGCGTTTCCAACAGCGCGATCATGGTTCTGGCCAGCGCCACGCCGGAGCCGTTGAGCGTGTGCACGAAACGGACTTTCTTGGTCGCGTCCCGGCTGCGGCTAGTGGATGCCGCACCACTTCTTGGCTCTAGGTCGCGGTACCGGATGTTGGCTCGCCGGGCCTGGAAGTCCTCGAAGTTGCTGCAGCTGGAAACCTCCAACCAGCCGCCGGTGCCGTGCGAAACCGCTTCCAGGTCGTACGTCTTGGCGGAGGAGAAGCCAAGGTCGCCGGCGCAAAGAGCCACCACCCGGTACGGCAGTTCCAGCAGCTGAAGCACCTTCTCCGCTTCGCCCAGCAGTTTTTCCAGTTCGTCGTAAGAGCTTTCGGGCGTCACGAACTTCACCAACTCCACCTTGTCGAACTGGTGCACGCGCGTGAGCCCTTTGGTGTCCTTCCCGTACGAACCGGCCTCCCGCCGGAAACAGGGGGTGTAAGCGGTGTAGCGCACCGGCAGCTGCTTGGCCTCCAGGATCTCGCCGGCATGGAGGTTGGTCACCGGCACCTCGGCCGTCGGAATCAGGAACAGGTCGTCGTCCCTCAGCCGGTACAGGTCTTCTTCGAATTTCGGCAGTTGGCCCGTGCCGGTCATCGTGACCCGGTTGACCAGCAGCGGCGGAGAAACTTCGGTACAGCCGTGCTCGCGCGTGTGCAGGTCCAGCATGAACTGGATCAGCGCCCGCTCCAGCCGGGCTCCGAGCCCGGTGAACAGCACGAAGTGGGAACCGGCGATTTTGGAGGCCCGCTCAAAATCGATCAGCTTCAAGAGCTCCGCCAGCTCCAGGTGAGTCCGCGGCTTGAAGGAAAAACGCTTGGGTTCTTTCCAACTGCGAACCACTTTATTCGCTTCGGGCGGCTTGCCCACCGGCACCGACTCATGCGGAACGTTGGGAACGAGCAGAAGCTGGCTGCGGATCGCGGCCTCTAATTCGTTGACTTGAGCCGCGAGGCCGTCCTCCTGGGAGGCCGCCTGGCCTACCTCCTTCAAAATCTGCTCGACCGACTCTCCCTGCCGCTTGCGCCGCCCCACCTCTTCGGAGGCCAGCCGTTTCCGGTGCCGGATTTCCTCCAGCTGGACATTGGCCTGCCGGTAGCGGGCATCGGCGGCCAACAATGCATCCAAATCAAACGAGGTATTGCGGTTTTTCAGCGCCTGACGGACCCGGTCGGTTTGCTCCCGAATGAATTTAATGTCCAGCATCAGCCTTTAATGACCCCCAGAGGACGGAGGCGGTACCCCCGCTTGGCCAC
>CAZKNC010000259.1:0-2103 GCA_964553935.1 uncultured Planctomycetia bacterium
GCAGGTTCGACAAACGGCCGAATGCGGTTTGTTCGTGAAAACGCCGGACGTTGTGATGAACCTGGGAAGCGGCCGGAAGATCGGTATCGTTCCATCCTTCGTAGTACAGCACCCAGTCCGGCCGGTATTTCAGAAGATTCTTGCCGACGAATTCATTGAAATCTTTCAGCGCGTATCCGGGCAAACCCGCATTCAAGACTTCAATGCCGCTGCCTTTTCGGGCCCGAAGCAGAGCTTCCAGATAAGCCGGCCACGTGCCGTCGTCCGGATTATTCACTCCAAAGGTAGAGGAGCCCCCGACCGCGGCGATCCGGACCGTGCCGGGCGGTTTGGAAATTTCCCAATCGGCGCCCCGCCCCCCTTCCCGGTTGATGGTGAGCGTGATTTGCCGGCCGGTACAGGAATCAACCTGGGTATAGGTCTCCCTCGGCCGGTACGGAAAAACCACCGGCGCCCGCACTCCACCTAATGGAGCGATCAAGTACCGAACATCTCGACCGGTATTGAAAAAATAAAGCAGACGGGCCCCGACCTCGAACATACCCAACAACACCACAGTCGGAAGCAGAATCAATAACAGACGCTTTGTGAGTGTCATGAAGAAGGAAGCTTCAGTTGTTCGGCAATGGTTTCAGCTAAAAGCTTATTACCCAAATCAGTCAGATGGATCGGGCCGCAAAACAACAGCTCCGATTCCGAGTAAGCATCGAACGTGGGCCACGGATCGATGACTTGGACTCCCTGCGCTTCCCCGGTCCGGCGAACGACCTCATCCATCACTTGAGACTGGTAAAACCGGAAACGCAAACTGTGATTAAACTGGAGCCGGCGATCCTCCCACGCCTTTTGCACGATGAACCGGCGGACCTCTTGAGCATCCTGAAGATTCAACGTCCGAGTTCCGGCCGCGGAACGGGAGTGGTTCATCTGCAGCACCAGCACCGGCACGGCTCCCGATTCCCGGATCAACGAGATCAAACCTTCCAATTCGCTGTGAAACAATTCGATTCGCGGCGTGAGCCGGGCCCGATGGACCTTGGCCCGGCTGAATTGGATTTTCTCGATCAGGTAGGTATACAGCATCGAACGGTAATAGAGCAAATGCGCGGCCCGGCCCAGCCCGCTGTCCCGGTGTACGCGGAAAATGTCATAGACCACATCCTGCGAGAGATGCGTTTTGGAGGTATCGTTCCACCCCTCATAAAAAATCACGATGTCTGGATGAAAGGCCGCCAATTGGGTTTTGTAAAAATGGGTAACGTCGGATAACCGATGACCTGGCCACCCGGCATTGAAAACCTCCACCGGGCCGTGGCCTTCCCGTTCCAACGCCTGCTGAAGAAACAGCGGGTATGTGGCCCAATCTGGGTTTTTCATTCCGAGCGTAGTAGACCCACCAAGCGCGACAATCCGAAGGGTCCCCGGCCTTTTCTGAAGAGACCATTCCCCGCCGCGAGCGCCGAGCGAATTGAGGGTCCAGACGACCTGCTCTCCGGTGCAGTCGTTGAGGTAGGTGAATTCTTTTTGCCGGCCGGAAACCGGATAAGCACTCTGGTCGGTCACCTGTTTGCCGCTGCCAAACGGAGCGATCAGGTAACTGGCTTTTCCGGTCATGCGCCAGAAAACGATCCGGGCAGCCGCCTCGGCGCCGCCGAACAGGATCAAACTCGGCAGCAGGCTGAGAGCGATCTTCTGCCTCAGCTTCATCCGCTCAATCTCCAGAACTGCGCTCCTTGAGCACGAGACAGTTTTCCAGAACCAGCGCATCCAATCCGGAGCGGACAAAAGTGGAGTAAGCTTCGGCCGGCGTGTTGACCACCGGCTCTCCCTTCAAGTTAAACGATGTGTTCAAAACCACCGGCACGCCGGTGGCCTGCTGGAACCGGCGGATCAGCCCCGCGTAACGGGGATTCACGGAATCTTCGACCAGCTGGAGCCGGCCGCTGCCATCCACATGGGTCACCGCGGGAAGAATCTCCCGTTTCTCGGGACGGACGGGCGGAACCACCAGCATGAACCGGGCGGGTCCGCGGGCTTTCTCCGGAAGCCCAAAATAATCCGGCCCCGCTTCTGCCAATATCGAAGGAGCGAACGGCCGGAACG
>CAZKNC010000260.1:0-2088 GCA_964553935.1 uncultured Planctomycetia bacterium
GCCCGCGATCCGCAGGGGCGTCGCTACAATGCGGCCGCGGTGCTGGCCGAAGGCCGGCGCGTGGCGAGCTATCGGAAACAGTATTTGCCAAACTACGGCGTCTTCGATGAGCAGCGGTATTTCGCCGCCGGCTCGGGCTCGCTGATCCTGGATCTCGACGGGGTTCGCGTCGGGCTGACGATCTGTGAGGATTTGTGGGAACAGCGCCCCTGCGAGGCGTTGGCCGCCTCCGGCGCGCAGGTAGTCGTCAATCTCTCGGCCAGCCCGTACCACGCCGGAAAACTCAACGTGCGCGAAGCGCTGTTCGGGGAGCGCGCTCGGGACAACCGCCTGGCCGTCGCCTACTGCAATGTGGTTGGGGGGCAGGATGAGCTGGTCTTTGATGGGGCGAGCTTGTTCTTGGACGCGCAGGGGCGCGAGATCGCCCACGCGAGGCAGTTTCAACCGGACCTCTTGGTGCGGGACCTGGCGGTTGGGCCGCCGCGTGCGATGCGGCGTGCGCCGCACGCAGTACGGGTGATCCGCGTGGCGCACCGCATCCTGAAGCGCCCTCCCCTGCGATGCGAGCCCATCCGGAGGCTCACCGAGACGGAAGAGGTCTACGAGGCGCTGACGTTGGGCGTGCGGGACTACGTGCGCAAGAATCGGTTCTCGACGGTGGTGCTGGGGCTCTCCGGCGGGATTGATTCGGCGTTGACGGCCTGCCTGGCGGTGGATGCGCTCGGGGCCGCGAACGTCAACGGCGTGGTGATGCCGTCGCGTTTCTCCTCGGAGGCCACCCAGACCGATGCCAGAGCGCTCACCCGCGCGCTGGGAATCGAGCTGCTGGAGATGTCCATCGAGCCGATCTTCACGGCGTACGGGGCGGCCTTACAGCCGTTCTTCGGCGATCGGCCCCCCGATGTGACCGAGCAGAACATCCAAGCCAGGATCCGCGGTCATCTGCTCATGGCGCTGTCCAACAAGTTCGGGTGGCTCGTCCTGACGACCGGCAATAAGAGCGAGCTCGCCACGGGCTACTGCACGCTCTACGGCGACATGGCTGGCGGGTTTGCGGTGATTAAGGATGTGCCCAAAACGCTGGTGTACCGGTTGGCTCGGTTTCGCAACCAGCGAGGGCCGGGTCGCCCGATTGCGGAAAGCATTATGACCAGGGTCCCGACGGCGGAGCTGGCGCCCAACCAGACCGATCAAGACACCTTGCCGCCCTACGAGACGTTAGATCGGATCATCAAGGCCTACGTGGAGGAGGACCGCAGCTTCCAGGAGATCTTCAGCCTGCAGCGAGTGGATCCTGCGCTCGTCGCGCAGGTGTTGCAGATGGTCGACCGCGCCGAATACAAGCGGCGCCAAGGGGCTCCCGGCATCAAGATTACGCCGACGGCGTTCGGCAAAGATCGCCGCATGCCCATCACCAACCGCTTCCAGGAGAGCTGAAATGGTGAGTGACCGGTGATGAGTGGCTAGTGACGAGTGATGATCCGAAGCTTTCGGGAGCTTGATGTATGGCGAAAAGCCCACGCGCTCGCCCTTGAAATCTTCCGGCGGACGGATCGATTCCCAAGAACATATCTCTTTGACTTGACCGCTCAATTACGACGAACGGCTCTTTCTATTCCAGCCAACATCGCCGAAGGGTGCGCGACCGCTCATTCCAAGGAGTTGATTCAGTTCCTTAACATTGCGAAGCGGTCTGTGAGCGAAGTGCAGTCCCTGCTCCAGTTTTCAGTCGATCAGGAACTCTTGGTTCAAGAGGAGTTTCGCCAGTGGGATGATCGTTACGAAGAAGTACACCGAATGCTTGGCGGCTTGAGGCGCTCATTAAACGGTTTTTCTCGCCACTCGTCACTCACCACTCGCCACTGACGATGTATCGCGTCCTCTTCATCACGGACGACTGGGATCGGAAAAAGCCGCTCAAGTCGGGCTTGCTGGAGCGCGGCTTTTCCCTGGCGCCGATCGCCTCAGGCGAGCTGTTCAAGGACGACTTCGCCCCGCAACCACCGGATCTCGTGGTGGTGGATTTGGAGCGCTGCGCCACCGAAGGCGCCAAGCTTCACGCCCACAATCCGATCTATTCCGCGCCGA
>CAZKNC010000261.1:0-900 GCA_964553935.1 uncultured Planctomycetia bacterium
TGCGGCCAGCGGCCCAAGGACACCAGCAGGGAGGTATTCCTCCAGTCCCTTTCCAAGAAAGCCCAGGCCAAACGCAGCATTCTATCCCGCTCCCAGGGGAGCCCAAACGGCGTCCATCTCTCGAGCGGGTCCCTCCCAGATCTGTTTCCCTTCCCTCAAATAAACCGCGCGGTCACAGACCGCCTCCACATCCATCGGCTGGTTGGTGGCCATCAGCAGTGTTTTTCCACCCCGGTCGATTAACTCCTTCCGAATCCACGCGCGAAATTCGCGGGCCGCCCAGGGATCCAAACCCATGCAGGGTTCATCCCACAAGAGCACGGCCGGATTGTGCAGAATCCCCCGTGCTAGATTCAGGCGTTGGCGCTGGCCGGTCGAATAGGCCCGGTAGGGTTTGTCCCCCAATTCAGCCAGACCAAACCGGGTCATGACCTCCTCCACGCGCCGCCGGGCCGGCTCCCCGAACATTCCGCGCAAAGCGGTATAAAACTCCAGATTCTCCCGCGCCGTCAACCGCCCGCCAAAACCGCTTGAGCGGGCGGGAACCACCCCAATCAGGGATTTCAGTTCCTTCTCAGCGGAAAGAGGATACCCATGAATCGCCGCGGTCCCCGAACAGGGCAAAAGGATGGTGGTGAGAATCCGCAGAAGCGTCGTCTTACCGGAACCGTTCGGGCCGACGATTCCGCAGGCCTCCCCTGAGGCCACGGAGAAACTGACATCCTCCAAAGCGGTAATCGTTCGGCGTCGGAAAGCGGCGTTTCGAAAATAAAACTGTTTCCGAAGATTCCGGACATCGATCGCGGGAACGCTCATCGAGCTGCCTGAGCCAAAAACCGCTCGCAAATCGTCTCCAAGCAGCCGGCAATTCCCTCCCGCATTACGGGCAGCCCTTGAATC
>CAZKNC010000261.1:910-2086 GCA_964553935.1 uncultured Planctomycetia bacterium
CCCCGCCAGACCCGAAGGGCTGAACCGGCAACCTTGCGGTTCCGGTAAAGCAGATCCCCGAAAACCGGAGACTCGAAACAGAAAGGGGAAGCGCATTCCGAACCGCCGCTGCTGCAGGCCAAACCCTGAAGCCCTTCCCGCGTCAACTGTTCGTTCAGCTGACGATGAATCCAGACCGGAATCTCGATGGGCTTAAGCCGACCCGTCCAGGAAGAGCGCGGAAGCACCACGGCATAGGTCAAGCCGTCGGCATCGTGAAGCACGGCTCCCCCGCCAGTAGGACGCCGCACGATCTCCCGTCCCGATTGGCGCCATTCGGAAGGAAGTTCTTCAATTTTCTGACGGTGCCCGATGGAAACAGCCGGACGTACCCAGCCGTACAGCCGCAAGCTCGGAGGAGCTTGGCCGGCGCAGACTTCCCGGGCTATCCGCTCATCCTTCTCCATATTGGCCTCCGCTTCGGCGGGAGGGTCCTGGATCAGGTGCAGCGCCACGGCAAAAATCCTCTCGCCAAAAGATGCTCGCAGACGCGCTGGACATTGTCGGACACTTCCCGAGCGGCCGTGTCCAGCCGGAGATCCGGAACCAGAGGCGGTTCGTAGGGATCGTCAATTCCGGTGAAATGGCGGATCTCGCCCCGCCGGGCGCGGGCGTAAAGACCTTTGGGATCGCGGCGTTCGCATTCGGACAAGGGAGCATCCACGAAGACTTCGACAAAACGGGTTGATCCGATCCGCTCCCGGCAGGTGCTTCGAATGGACTGGTAAGGGCTGACCAAAGCGCAGAGAACGACTTTTTCCTGGCGGATTCGTTCCGCCGCCAGTTCCGCGACACGGAGAAGGTGTTTCTCGCGATCCTGATGGGAGAAGCTCAAATCCCTGGAGATCCCCTGCCGAAGTTCGTCTCCATCCAGAAGCTCCGCGAAACAGTTTTCCCGCTGAAGCAGATCCTTGAGGGCTCGCGCGTTGGTCGTTTTACCGGATCCGGGCAGACCGGTGAACCAGACGCAAAAACCTTTCACCAGCGAAGGTTCGGCTCCCGGGCCGCTTGAACTTCATCCAGACGGGAAACCGGCATCCGGTGAGGAGCGGTCCGGACGCGCTCGGGATTATCCTGGGCTTCCTGGACAATCCGGCGCAGAGCCTGCGCGAAATTCTCCAAGGTCTGGCGGGAGTC
>CAZKNC010000262.1:0-2086 GCA_964553935.1 uncultured Planctomycetia bacterium
CATTAAAAAGTATAAAATTAAGTATTTATATACATCAGAAAATGTCTTAAAAGCGCTGCATACAGGAGATATTGATTATGGACAATTTGCAATTCATAATTCTGTGGGGGGATTGTTGAAGAAAGTATTGAAGCCATGGCCAAGTATAAGATTAAAATTGTTAAAGAATTTGCCATCAAAATTTCACATGCTTTAATGATTAGAAAAGATGCCAAACTTGCTGATATAACCTCAATCATGACACACCCGCAAGTTTTGGCGCAATGCAAACAAACCCTTTCTGAAAAATATCCAAATCTTGAGCAGACATCAGGTGAAAAAGAGCTTATTGATCATGCGGTGGTGGCAAAATTAATGTCTGAGAAAAAAATTCCCAAAAATATAGCCACCATGGGCAGTAAGGTCCTTGCTAAACTCTACAATCTGCGAATCATTGAGGATAATTTGCAGGACGCCAAGGAGAATTATACCAGCTTCCTGGCTGTTGGAAGAACCTAAGCTAAATTGCGCAGTGGAACTCTTATCATTTCTTGAGGCAATAAAACTTTTTAAAAGAAATCCCGTTAAATACGCAAGGGGGACTTTTGGAATGTATCTTTTATCAACCAAAGGGTTTGAGATTGGACAGATTGCCAGATCCTGTTTTTTCTTTTTCAGAAATCAGGATGATGCGTTGGACGGTGACAGAAAAGATATTAAAGATCCCCTATCTCATGTTTTAGCCTGCAGAGAACAGATTGCCTCCGGCAAATATAGCGGAAAACCTAAGATTGTTAATCTTGCTCGCTTTGCAATAGAAAGACTTCAAAAAAAAGCCAGATTAGGGGATAACCCAAAGCAAAATTTTTTGGATGAAATAGATGTAATTTTATTTGACTATCATCGGGCAAAGACAAGATTAGTTCTCACAGAAAAACAGTTAAAAAAATATTATCAACGTACCTTTTTCCCTGTTGTTGATCTTATGTTAATCGGGTTAAATTCTAAATTAAGAGCCAAGGATATTGTGGAATTTTCTTTTTGTCAGGGCAGGGTTTATACAATCAGGGATTTAGATCAGGATTGGAGAAAAGGCATAATAAACATTCCAAAAAAGATGTTAGTGAAAGCTAATTTAACTGGCAACTCTTCAGTTTTAGAGGTCAAAAATTCTACAGTTATTAAAGATTACTTTAGGAGACAGCTACTTTTATGTAGGCAAGAACTACCTATTTTAGAAAAGAAATTAGCAAAGGCCAATGAAAGTTTGACCGCCAAAATGTGTATGTACCTTGCTAATCCGTTGTATAAATTAAGCAAGAAATATTTACAGGTTACTTCATAAACTTCTTCTAGGGGACGGTCCTAAGACAGGTTGATGGGACAATCTAAAATAAGCACTTTTTCATATTGTCTCACTCTGTGCCTGGAGGGTATTCTGGGAAATCTTAATTATACTTTATAGTCAAACTGTGAATTGGAGAATTATCAATATCCAGCTCTACAGTTTTAGTGTTAGGGTATAAACGTCCGCTAAATTTAGTTGAACCTTGAACTTTTATCCCAAACATATTACAAGCTCCACCAACTGATCCTGAGATTTTACCTCCATCTCCACCTTCATAATTTCCTCCAGCTTGTGCTTGGCAAGCTCCTTGGACAACTCCGCTAAAATCTCCACCCTTTTTAGGCACTAAGAATAGATACTTTATATCCTGGCCTAAATATGAATAGGTTCCCTGGACATAGATATAATTTTCTCCATTTAAAGGTAAAGGAGATTCTTTAGATGGTGCTTGATTATGAGAAGAGTTGGCAGTTGGTGTTGTGGTAGATATTGAAGCAGGAGATGCTGATGAGGAGACAACTCTAGGTAAAGCAACAGGATTGACCGGTGTGGTATTTTGAGTGAGCATAGGAGCCGCTGTGGATACAATGGCGCTTACTGAGGCTAAAACTGACACTATAAATATTTTCAAACCAGTAAAAAGATTTAACATGCTAGGATTTATATTAGCACAAATGCCGATTAAAGTCAACTATAGGACTAATTTGTACCGCGTACGGGAGTCGAACCCGTGATTTCTGGGATGAAAACCCAACGTCC
>CAZKNC010000263.1:0-2075 GCA_964553935.1 uncultured Planctomycetia bacterium
ATCCCGCTTTATCGAGCTGGCCGCGCAGATCAACGCGATGATGCCCGAACATGTGGTGGAACGGATCGCGACGCTGTTGAACCGGAAGGGGAAAGCGGTTCGGGGATCCAAGGTCCTGGTGTTGGGGGTCGCTTATAAGCGGGATGTGACGGATGTGCGGGAATCTCCGGCGCTGGAGATTCTTCAGCACCTGACGCGGTCCGGAGCCCGTGTGCAGTATCACGACCCCTACGTTCCCACGCTCTCTTTGGATGGAAAGACTCTGAGGTCCGTTCCGCTGAGTTCCTCGGTGTTGAAAGCGGCCGACTGCGCGGTCATCGTGACGGATCATCAAGTCATCGACCAGGCCCTGGTGGTGAAACACGCTCCCCTCATCTTGGATACCCGAAACGTTCTCAAAAACTACGCTTCCCGCTCCAAAAAGATCTCTTTCCTCTAATGGGTCTTTCGAACAAGCCGGACGGTTTCCTGAAGCGCCTGCTGTGGCGCATCGGCGAGATTCAGTCCTTCCTTCTCTTGACCTTGTTGTATGTCGTGCTTTGGGTTCCGGTGGGGCTGGTGACGCGGTGGACCGCCAATTGGCTGCGGTTCAAGCCACCCGCACAGACTAATTGGCAGCCCCGGTCGGACCGAGTCAACCGTCCTGGAACGCTCCGAGAGCCGTACTGAAGATGTTCATTCTCGGGATTTCCTGTTTTTACCACGACGCGGCCGCCTGCATCCTGAAAGACGGCGTGTTGCTGGCCGCAGCCGAAGAGGAGCGTTTCTCCCGCAACAAACACGACAGCGGATTTCCCACCCACGCGATCCGTTTTTGCCTTAAAGAAGCCGGCATCCAAGCCCAAGATCTGGACTACGTGGTGTTCTACGAGAAACCGTTCGTGAAGTTCGAGCGGATCTTGAAAACGACGCTGCAGACGGTGCCCCGATCCGCCGATGTGTTCCGGCGCGCCGTGACCGGCTGGATGCTGGAAAAGCTTTGGGTCGAAGAAGTGATTCGGACCGAGCTGGGCGTCTCGCATGACAAAATCTTTTTCGCCGACCATCACCAATCGCACGCGGCCAGCGCCTATTACTGTTCCGGTTTCGAGGAGTCGGCGATCCTCACCGTGGACGGCGTCGGCGAGTGGTGCTGCGGCTCCGTGGGGTGGGGGCGCGGCAGCCGGATGCATCTGACCGAGGAGCTGAGGTTCCCGCATTCGCTGGGGCTTCTCTACAGCGCGTTCACGGCGTTCCTCGGTTTCCAGGTCAACGACGGCGAATATAAAGTGATGGGGATGGCCCCGTACGGCACGCCCCGTTACGTGGACAAGGTTCGCCAGGTGATGAAGACGTACGACGACGGTTCACTGTGGCTGGATTTGTCCTACTTCGAATTCCACTACTCTTCGCACAAAAGCTTCAGCCCGAAATTCTCCAAACTGTTCGGCCCGCCCCGCGATCCGGGCCAATCGGAAGGGTTGGATCCCCGCTACTGCGACATCGCCGCCAGCATCCAAAAAGTCACCGAGGAGATCGTGGTTTCGATGGCCCGGCACGCGCTGGAGAAATCGGGGATGAAGAAACTCTGCTACGCCGGCGGGGTGGCGCTGAACAGCGTGGCCAACTGGCGCATCTTGCAGGAAACGCCGGCTACGGCTCTGTATGTTCAACCGGCCGCCGGCGATTCCGGTGGGGCGTTGGGCGCCGCGCTCTATCTCTATCACGGTTTGTTGGGGCAGCCCCGAAAGTTTGAGATGAAGCATGCTTATTGGGGGGCCCGGGCGACCAACGGTGAGGCCGCTGATTTTTGCCGGTCCAACGGCATCCGTTATGAGGATTTTGAGCAAGAAGACCGTTTGTTGGACCGCGTGGTTTCGTTGTTGTCCTCCGGCAAAGTCGTCGGTTGGCTGCAGGGACGTTTTGAATGGGGTCCCCGAGCGCTCGGGAACCGATCGATCCTGGCCGATGCCCGCAATCCTCAGATGAAAGACATCGTGAATCGGAAGATCAAGTTCCGGGAAGCGTTCCGGCCGTTCGCTCCTTCGATATTGGCAGAAGCGGGGCCGGATTATTTTGAGCTTCCGGAAAAAGCC
>CAZKNC010000264.1:0-1061 GCA_964553935.1 uncultured Planctomycetia bacterium
GAGCAGTCCAGGGCGATGGCGGTATGCGCCCGGTGAATACTGGTGCCCGATCCGGTGCCGAGGAAGGCGATTTTAATCTCCGCCATGATAGCTGGCTCTACCCGGCTGCCAGCTGGTGCCCGACGCTTCGCGCAACATCGAATACCGGCCGAGCGCGCCGATCATTTGCATATCAGAGCCGTTCTGGTGATGCTGCGCCGGCTCTTCCGCGAAAGAGGAACTCACGCAATTGACAAGACACAAGGCAACAAGCAGACCCGTTTTTTGGTTCATTTAATGATGATGTTCCGGCGTAACCACTTCAATGTCGGACTGACGCCCGTAGCTGCCGCCAACCCCGTACTCGTACACCAATCGGCCGCCCAAAAAAGCGCCGTAAGCCATCCCAGCGCAAGCGATCGCCAGCGGCAGCCAAACCATCCAGCGAGATCTGGCCGACAGTCGATCTCTCGAGAGGATCCTCCAAAAGAGAACCACCGTCGCCACGGCCAACACTGCATAACCGATCCTTTCATGCAGGGACATCAGGCGGTGGATTTCCATGGAATGCTTGGCGACCGCCATCGCCTGGCGGCCGGTGAGCACCGCGGCAATCGCGCCGGCCCAGCCCAGCAGCAGCGTCCACAACGACGCGACGCGCCACGCCTCTTTCCGGAAAATCAGTGCCAGCGCTTCAATGAGCAGAGACGCCAGCAGAAGCGCGATCGGAAAATGGACCAGCGCCGGATGCAGACTCTCCATGGCAGACTTTCCTTTATGCCGGCTGCAGTTTCATCCCGCACTTGGGACAATTACCCGGTTTCTCCTGGCGGACTCCACACATGGAGCAGACGTAGGCAACCTTCTTCTCGGATTCGGCAGAAGGCGCCGTCTCTTTGGCTTCCGCCGAACCCATTCCTGCGTGAGAATGATGGTGGCCTTGGTGAGAACAACCGCTGGCCGCTCCAACCAACAGCGCAGTTCCTATCGAAAACCATTTGAGTTTCGTCATGGGAATTTCTCCTTGGATTTTATTTTCTCTTAATAACCTGATGCGGCGTAGCCGCCGCGCGTTGCCGACC
>CAZKNC010000264.1:1071-2070 GCA_964553935.1 uncultured Planctomycetia bacterium
GGGAATTTCTCGTGTGATAATATTTTCTATTAATAGCTTGATGCGGTTTTTTTTCAGTGATGCGGCGACCACCGAGACCGAACTGAAACTCATCGCGGCACTTGCGATGATTGGAGAAAGTAAGATGCCGAAAAACGGGTAAAGGACCCCGGCAGCCACCGGGACTCCTAGAACATTGTAAACGAACGCGAAGAAGAGGTTTTCCCGAATGTTCCTCATCGTCGCCCGGCTTAAATGCCTCGCCTTGGCGATGCCGCGCAGGTCCCCTTTGACCAGCGTGACACCGGCGCTTTCCATCGCAACGTCCGTTCCGCTGCCCATCGCGATCCCCACATCGGCCTGCGCCAGCGCCGGAGCGTCGTTGACGCCGTCGCCGGCCATGGCGACCCGGCGTCCCTGGGATTGGAGCTCTTTGACCATCTCGCCCTTTTTCTCGGGCAATATCCCCGCGCGCACTTCATCAATCCCGAGCTTGCGCGCGACCGCCTCGGCGGTTGTTAGGTTGTCCCCGGTTACCATAATCAAACGAAGACCTTCCCGATGGAGCATCTGGATCGCCTCCGGTGTGGAGGACTTGATGGAATCCGAGACGCCGAGGATCCCCTGCACCCGGCTCTTGTCCGCCAGAAACATGACGGTCTGGCCGTCCTTTCTGAGCTCTTCCGCCCGCGCCGCCAAAGCTCCCGTAGAGATGCCCAATTCTTCGATCCACTTCTGATTACCTAAAAGAACGTCCTTCCCTTCCACGGTTCCCTGGACACCCCTGCCGGTTACGGATTTGAAATTCTGGACCTTTACAAAATCGGCTTTTCTTGATTCCGCTCCCTGGACGATCGCCTGCGCCAGCGGATGCTCACTGCCCCGTTCCAAACCGGCCGCCAGGCGCAGGAATTCCCCTTCGCTCATCCCTTTCTCCGGCACCACGGAAACGAGCCGGGGTTTCCCTTCCGTGAGCGTTCCGGTCTTGTCGAAAATCAGCGTATCGACCTTCCGGAAGTT
>CAZKNC010000265.1:0-2039 GCA_964553935.1 uncultured Planctomycetia bacterium
GGTCAGAATAAACCCAGAAATCGTACGCTCGCCGGTGCGCTCGCCTCGCCGCGTGCCAGACCTGGGCGACTGCGCGGTCGATCCCGCGCAGGGTCCAATGGGCGAATTCCGAAGAAGGTCCGCGCCGGTGGGACTGCTCGTCGTAGCCGAAGAAATTCAAATGAATGATGGGCAGGCCGCGCGCGATGTCCAATTGGACGCCGGAGACGATCAGCTCGCGCAGGAAGATGCAGACCCCCAGGCGGATCGCGATAAATTTAAGCTCTTCCCACAGCTGCTGACTTTTTCGCGCGCCTCGGAGCGCGTCCAGCAGACCCAGCGCGCTTTCCCAAGCCAGCAGAAAGAGGATCCGAACAACCACATCCACGTAGAGCAGGGCCAGGACCGGAAGCAGGTACGGTTGATGGATGCAGAACAGGCTGTCCCATCCGCGCCGAACGCCGCAGTAATGGCATTCTTTCGCTCCGCCGCTGAAGATATCACCGTAGGCGCTTCCGCCGCGCAAGAGTGGTTCCTCCTGTTCGCTGAGCCGGATCTCCACTTCTCCGACGGCGCCGGGGTCGTACATCCGCTGGATCCGGTTGCTTTTCCGGTCCAGAAAACTGAAAGAAGGAACGCAGCCCTTCACGCCGTAAAACAGCTCTCCCTGTATGCCCGGCGTGGCGGAGGGCAAACCGGAATACAGCGAATGCTCGGCATAGCCCTGCTTTTGGATCAGGGAGTTCAGGAACGGCAGATGCCCTTCCTGGATCGCCCGTTGGAACTGTTTAAAAGAGAGCCCGTCGATTTGAACCAGAACGAGTCCGGGAGAAACAGCCGTTCCGGTCGAGCGAGGAAGGCGGAGCAGGCGCAGAACCCATTCGGATCTGGAAAACAGGCGCCGAATCCGGCGCAGGAAAAACTCAATGTTCGCCAGCACGACGGGACTCCACTGCGGATAAGGCCGCGCCGGTCACGTTTCGAACCAGCCGCCATTCGCCGCGCATCCATCGAAGCGCTCGAGCCCACCCGCTGTTGGCCAGCGGTTTGCGGGCTCGGCGCCGTTCTTCCAAACGGCGGTAGAGGCGCAGCGCCCGATCGGCGCAGCGCTCCATGGAAAATCGGGCGGCTGTTGCGCGGGCGCGCCGGCCCATGGCCCGACGGTCTTCTTCCGAGAGACGGGTGAACCGGCCCAGCGCGCCGGCGAAATCTTCCACGTTTTCCTGATCCAGCAGAAAACCGTTGTGATGATTCCGGAGAAGATCCACCACGCCGGGAGCGCGCAGGGCCGCCACCGGCACGCCGACAGCCATTGCCTCCAAAAGAACCAGCCCCTGGGTTTCGCTTTTCGAGCTGAAAACGAACAGATCCATCGCGCGGTAGGCTTCTTTCAGGTCTTGATCGCGCAGGATGCCCAGCACGTGAACCCGCTCGAGGACTCCCCATCGGCGAAACGTTTCCAGCAAGCTTTCCTGAGAGGGCCCCTTTCCAACCAGCAGGAAATGCGCTTTTCGATTCCGCCGAAGGAATAAAGCGACGGCCCTGGACAGGAATCCAAGGTTTTTTTCCGGGCTCAGGCGCCCGACATGCCCGATCACCGTTTCGCCAGGAGAAATTCCCAGGCGGGTCCGAAGCCGAGCGCCGGACCCGCCGCCGGCGTGCTCCAAGGGAATGCCGGTCGGCACCACGTCTACCGGCGTTTTCACCCCACGCGCGATCAAGAGCTTCCGAACGCTTTCGCTGGGCGCGAAAACCTGATCGCACAGATTGGCGTAACCGGTTGCCAGTTGAATAACAAACTGTTTGACCGCGGGCGAATCCAGCGGCAGGACATAGGTGTAGTGCTCGAACAGCGTGTGGTGGGTGAAAACAAGAGGGACATTCCACGCGTAGGCCAGCCGCAGGGCCGTTTCACCCAGCAGAAACGGATGGTGCGCGTGAACAATATCGGGCCGGAACCCTTGAAGCGCTCTCGACAAT
This sequence comes from uncultured Planctomycetia bacterium, assembly GCA_964553935.1. Lineage (GTDB taxonomy): Bacteria > Omnitrophota > Gorgyraeia > 1-14-0-20-64-10 > 1-14-0-20-64-10 > CAZKNC01. The sequence goes on from CAZKNC010000265.1 coordinate 1,960, forward strand.
ACGGGGGAAAGGGGCACCTGCAGGGTCCAATCCGTTCCTTTGGACCGCTGAAGAGCCGGGACCCGGATGACCCCGGGTTC
>CAZKNC010000266.1:0-2039 GCA_964553935.1 uncultured Planctomycetia bacterium
CCACTTCAATGAGTGCCTTAGTGATCGCGGCCTGGCGCGCCTTGTTGCGCACGAGGGTTAACGTATCGATCATCTGCGAGGCGTTCTCCGTGGCGTTCTTCATCGCCACCATCCGGGCACTGTGCTCGGACGTGAACGCCTCCAGCAAAATCCGTGAAAAACGAGTCTGCACGAACCGGCCCAGCAGCTGCTCGGCGAACCGCTCCGGCTCGGGCTCCACGATCTGCTTATCGGGAGCGGTACCGGGTACCGTCCCGGTACCCGGTACCGGATTTAGTTTCTCCACCGGAAACAGGACCGCTTCGGCCGGCTTGAACTGCAGGGCCGAAATGAATTGGGTGTACAGCACGGTCCAGGAGGAAACCTCCCCTTTCAGGAACAGCTCCTTCATCCAGTCCACGAACGGCCGGACGCGGACCGGATCAAACTTCCCGCCCCAGTCCAGCACCTCCCGCAAGCGGGAGATTCCCCGGCGGACCAGCCAGCGGTTGCCCTTGCGGCCGATCGTCACCACCCGCGCCGAAGGGAATTCCTTCAGGAACCGCTGCGCCAGGCCGATCAGCCGCTCGTTGTAGGTGCCGCACAACCCGGTGTCGGAGGTAACGATCACCAACCCCGCCGGCGCAACCGTTTGTGCTTCGACGGGCTCAGCACGAACGGTCCGGTCATCCTGAGCTTGTCGAAGGATGACGTCTTTTCCAAACAGCGGATGCTGCAGTTCCGGATGAGCGGCCAGGAACCGGGCCGCGATCGTGTCCAGCCGGTCGGCGTATGGGCGGAACGCCATCAGCTCTTCCTGCGACCGCCGCAGCTTCGCCCCGGCCACCATCTGCATGGCCCGGGTGATTTTCTGCGTGTTCTGAACCGAACGGATCCGCTGTCTTAAGCTTCTCAGATTTTGCATTAGGTGCCTGGCACCATCTTAGCTTTGAACTTCTCCACGGCGGTTTTCAGCTTGGTTTCCACGGCCGGCTCAATCACCTTCTTCGTCTGGATGTCGTGCCGGATGTCCGGGTATTCTTTCTCCACGAACGCCAGCAAACCCTTCACGAAATCCCGCACGACCATTGCCGGCAGATCGTCCAAGTAGCCCTGCACGCCCGCGAAAGCACTGAGTACCTGGTCGGCCAGCGCCATCGGCTGGTATTGATCCTGCTTCAACAGCTCCACCATCCGTTCGCCGCGGGTCAACTGGGCCTGCGTCGCTTTATCCAGCTCGGAGCCGAATTGCGCGAACGCGGCCAGCTCCCGGTACTGCGCCAAGTCCAGCCGCAGACGGCCGGCCACCTGCTTCATCGCCTTGGTCTGCGCGTTGCCTCCTACGCGGGAGACCGACAGCCCCACGTTGATGGCGGGCCGGACGCCGGCATAGAAGAGGTCGGCTTCCAGGTAGATCTGCCCATCGGTGATCGAGATCACGTTCGTCGGGATGTAGGCGGAGACGTCGCCGGCCTGCGTTTCGATGACCGGCAGAGCGGTCAAGCTCCCTCCCCCAAGATCGTCCCGAATCTTCGCCGCCCGCTCCAACAGGCGGGAATGCAGGTAAAAGACATCGCCCGGATACGCTTCCCGCCCCGGCGGCCGCCGCAGCAGCAGAGACAGCTGGCGGTACGCCTGCGCGTGTTTCGAGAGGTCGTCGTACACCACCAGCGCGTGCTGGCCGTTATAGAGGAAGTACTCGCCCATAGCGCAGCCGGTGTAAGGGGCCAAATACTGCAAAGGAGCCGGGTCTTCGGCCGTGGCGCTGACAATGATCGTATGGTTCAAAGCACCGTTCTGGCGCAGGATTTCGGCCACCGCCACGACCGTGGAAAGTTTCTGGCCGATCGCCACGTAGATGCACAGGACACCGGACTCTTTCTGGTTGATGATGGCATCCAGCAGGATCGCGGTCTTCCCGGTTTGGCGGTCGCCGATGATCAGCTCTCGCTGGCCCCGGCCGATCGGGATCATCGCGTCTACGGCTTTCAAGCCGGTCATGAGCGGCTCTTTCACCGGCTGGCGCTGAATCACCGAAGGAGCCGCGGATTCGATCGGGC
>CAZKNC010000267.1:0-1732 GCA_964553935.1 uncultured Planctomycetia bacterium
TGGATTCCCGCTTCGACTGGTGGTCCCAAGATGGTATGGCATGGCCTCGGTAAAATGGCTGACACGTCTCCATGTGCGAGGCCACCCGTTTGAGGGCTTCTTTCCCAAGCGTCGCTCCGTGATGATCAACGAAGGTCCGGAGCATTCCTTGGACAGAGCACCGGGAACCGTGTTGCAGGTAAAATCCCTGATCGCCAGTCCCCGGCACGGTGAGGTGATGCAGCCGGGAGTTTTCACGATTCGGGGGTTTGCCTGGTCGGGGGAAGGGGAGGTCAAGAGCGTGGAAGTCAGCACCGATGGAGGCCTCTATTGGCAGGATGCGGCCTTGCTAGGAGAGTCGAACCCCAACGCCTGGCGCCAGTGGGAGTTCAATGGGCAGACGTCCTGCCCCGGCCATTTTCTAGGTATGGTCCGCGCTACCGACTCGACTGGCAACATCCAACCACACACCGTAAGTTGGAACTTTCGCGGGTAGGCTCACCACTCTCTCCACACGAGAGCCCTCGCAGTACCCACACCGCTAGCCATCCCTTCCTACATGGACATCGCTTCCTAGGCAACAGGGCTTGCCCCGTGCACCAGACCTCAGGAGTGAGAGGGAGATGTCGCCAACGATCCGCCTACGGTGGCCCGCCCAAGCCTTTTGCATAGCTGTTGGCCGCGGACTGCTCCCTCTATGTGGGACGGGTAGCAACCATTGACAAATTTAAATCGGTATGGTACGTATAGGCGCAGGGGTTTTTCCGTTCTCGGCACATTGGGCAACGAGGAGGGATCAAAGGATGGCAAGATACGATACTCTCATCAAGGGGGGCATGATCGTTGACGGGGCACGTACACCGCGCTACGTGAGCGATATAGCGATCAAGGATGGGAAAATCGCGCAGATTGGTGGCCTGAAAGGCAGCTCGGCCGACCAGGTGCTGGAGGCCTCGGGCCTCATCGTCGCGCCGGGGTTTATTGACCTTCATACACACTACGACGCCCAGATTCAGTGGGACCCATACTGCTCGGTGTCGGGCTGGCACGGCGTGACCTCTCTGGTCATCGGGAACTGTGGTTTCGGATTCGCCCCCTGCCGGGCGGAGCACCAGGACCGGGCGATGCTGGCGCTGACACGCACCGAGGCTATCCCCTTCAACGCGATGCAGGCAGGGATGCGGTGGGACTGGGTGAGCTTCCCAGAGTTCCTGGAGAGCATAGAGCGCATCCCCAAGGGCATAAACGTCATCAGCTACGTGGCGCTGACGCCCGTGTACGGCTGGGTCATGGGATGGGACGAAGCCAAGAAGCGGCGGCCGACAGAGGCGGAGATGCGGGAGATGTGCCGGATAGTCAATGAGGCGATGGATGCCGGGGCCTGCGGCTGGTCGGCTCAGGTCCGACCGGGTTCTGCAGAGGGCGGCAATGCCCAGCTGGACTATGATGGGACCCCCATGATTACCGACCTGATGACCGAGGACGAGGTCCTGGCCTTTGCCAGGGTGCTGGGCCAGCGTGACGAGGGCTTCATCGAGCTGTCCTACCGGGCCAAGGGCGACGGACGGGGTGAGTATGCGGCACCTCGGTCCCGGCAGCTCTACGAACAAGTCGCACAGGCCAGCGGCCGGCCCGTCCTCTACCAGACGGTGCAAGCCGATACCCGTAATGTCGAGCTCCACCGAGACAATCTGCGCTGGCTTGCGGACTGCGCCCGGAGAGGGCTCAAGGTCTACGGCCAGGGCTCCACAAA
>CAZKNC010000267.1:1742-2029 GCA_964553935.1 uncultured Planctomycetia bacterium
ACCAACCGGGGTGGCCAGGAGTTGACCTTTGAGGACTACAACCTCTTCGACGATGTCCCCTCCTGGCGGGCGGTGACCATGGGGACGCCCCCAGAGCGCAAGGCGAAGATGCAGGACCCGGAGCGGCGCCGGCAGTTGCGTGCGGACTGGGACGCTGGTATCCGGCCTGGTCCCAATATCCGCGGGGGTGTGGCCGGCCTTGTGGTTGAGGAAGTGGGGCATGCGGCGTTTGACCACTATGAAGGGATGTCAGTGGGGGACATCGCCGAGAAGGAAGGCAAGCACAT
>CAZKNC010000268.1:0-2016 GCA_964553935.1 uncultured Planctomycetia bacterium
TGTTCTCGTTCCAAGGACTGTTGTTGCGCCGAGGTCACGGCCCGGTAGACAAAATCGTTGACCAGCAGGTCCAGCCGCATCCGAGGGCTCACGCCGAACGCAGTGGCCAGGCGAAACGTAAGGCCGTTGCCGGCATCCAGCACCGCTTTCTCGGCATCCACTTTTAAACGGCCGTAGGTGGAGATCGGCCGCAGCGGGGTTTCCTCGGTACAGTGAATCCCTTCCTCCCCTACGCCGTAGCCGCTGTTCGTAGTCGGAAAGATCACGCGCTGAGCCCGACTGCGCATTTCGAGGATCAGCCGCACCGCGTCGAGGTTGACCGCCTTGGCCTCGGCCGGGTCTTTCTCGCACAACGGAGCGCCGGTTAAACAGGCCAATGGAAAAATCACATCCGCGCTGGACAACGGCCCCGCGATCACTTTGCGGTCCCGCGCGTCTCCGCGAATCACCGTCAGACCCGTCTGGTTGCAGCAATCCAGCAGAGAATTCTGCGCGTACATGAAGTTGTCGACCACGGTCACTTCGTGCCCCTGGTTCAACAGCGTAGGCACCAGCACCGACCCGATGTAGCCGGCTCCTCCGGTCACCAGGATGTTCAATTTCTTTGATTCGCTCATTTAAACGACAACCCTTTCCACCATTCGCTCACGCCACCATGCAATCGTCGTCCTCAAACCCTCTTCAAAAGAAACCTGAGGCTCCCAACCCAGTTCCGTTCGGTTCTTCGTCGAATCCCCCGCCTGCCTGAGCGTATCGATCGAACGCGCGCTCTGGTTCCAGACCGGCCGCACCCGGGACTCGCACATCCGCGCCACGAGATCGTAGATCTGCTCAACCGACCGCTCCACGCCCGAGCTTAAATGGTAGATCTCACCAGCGCGGCCCTTCTCTAAAATCCGCATGTAGCCGCGCACAACGTCGGTGATGTAGCAATAGTCGCGAGTCGGCCGGGGATCCCCCAGCCGCACTTCTTCGCCGCGCAGCACCTGGGCGATGATATTGGGAATCAGAAAATGCGTAGACTGCCCCGGGCCGAATTTCGCGAACGACCGGCTGAACACCACCTGGAACCCCTGCAGCAGCAGCGAGCGGATCAGGATCTCACCTGAAAACTTCGCAGCCGCGTAAATCCCGATCGGGCGCGGGACCGCCGTTTCCGGAATCGGATAGACCGGCTGGTCTCCGTAGATGTGGCAGGTGCCGATGTGCAGCATTTTCTTCACGCCGGCCTTCATGGCCGAGGAAGCGATGTTGTAAGCGCCCACGCTGTTGACCTGGATCGCCTTGTCCGGATCGTGCATCGCGTCCGACAGAGAGACTACCGCTCCGGAATGGAACAGGCAGCCCACGCCGGCCAACGCGGGGCGCAGCGTCGCCGGATCGGTCACGTCGCCGACGGCCAGTTCCATCCGGTCCCGGATGTCCAACAGGTTTTCCAGCCGGGAGGTGGGACGGACCAGACCACGCACCCGCGCTCCCTCTTTGAGAAGCTCCCGGCACAGGTGCGATCCGGTCAGCCCGTTGGCGCCGGTCACCAAAACGGGAACCCCTCTCCAGAAGCTCATGACCGCGCTTCCAACGAAGGGACCGGCATTTCCTGCTGGGAAAGATAGCTCCGATACGCCCGGCGCAGGCCTTCCTGCAGCAAAACTTCCGGACGCCAGCCCTGCTGAAAAAGCCACTCCACGTCCAGCAGTTTTTTAGCGGCTCCATTGGAAACCCCGCCGTTGAAAACCAACTGGCCTGTATAACCGACGGCCTGCGCGACCGCCTCGGCCAACTCCCGGACCGGCCGATCCTCCCCGCTGCCGATATGGACGATGCCGGGAGGATTCGCCGCCTGCAGGATGACGCGGCAAGCCCTGGCGGCATCGGCCGCGTGAAGAAAATCCCGCCGTGGTTTCCCGTCCCCCCACAAATCCAGCTTCGGCTCTCCCGCCGTTTTGGCCCGATGCATTCGGACCATCAATGAAGAGATCAAATGCCCTTCCTCCGCGGAAAACCGATCCCGATCAC
>CAZKNC010000269.1:0-2010 GCA_964553935.1 uncultured Planctomycetia bacterium
CACGCGGGACGTTTCCGGAGAAGGGGTTCAGCAGGCGCTCCTGAAGATCGTGGAGGTAACGGTGGCCAACGTTCCTCCGCAGGGCGGGCGCAAGCATCCCCAGGCCGAGTACATCCAGGTGGATACCACCAACATTCTTTTTATATGCGGCGGAACGTTCGTAGGGCTGGACAAGATTATCAGCCGGCGGCTGGGGCGCAAAGTGATCGGGTTCCAGTCCGAGGTAGAGGCGCCGGCGGCGGCTCCCGCTCTCGATCTGGGCGGGCTTTTACAGCACGCCCAGCCGGAGGATCTGATCCGTTTCGGGATGATTCCGGAGTTCGTGGGCCGCTTTCCGGTGATCACGCCGTGCGCGCCGCTGACGCGGGATGAGCTGGTGGACGTGATGCTCAAGCCCAAGAACGCGGTGGTCCGCCAGTACGTGAAGTTCTTCGGCATGGAGAACGTGAAGCTCACCTTTGAAGACGAAGCGCTGCAGCTGATCGCCGAAGCCGCCCAGGCCAAAGAGACGGGCGCCCGCGCGATCCGGGGGATTTTGGAGGAGATCATGATGGAAGTGATGTTTGATCTCCCCAGCCAGAAGGATGTGGTCGAGTGCATCGTGACGGCCGACTGCGTCCGGGAAAACGCTCCCCCTGTTTTGGTTTTCCGGGATGGCAAGAGAGCCGTCGCATAAAGCCGCCGCTCTGGCGGCGATCATTCTAGCCGCGGGAGACGGAACCCGGATGCTGTCCCGCATCCCGAAGGTCATTCACTCGCTGTACGGGAAGCCGCTGATCGGCCACGTGCTGGACGCGGTCCGGGAAGCGGGCGTCCAGCGCGTGGTCGTGGTGGTCGGCCACCGGTCCGAGCTGGTCCGCGCCCATTTGAACGGCGGCGTGGAGACGGTGGTGCAGAGAAGCTTGAAGGGAACTGGCCACGCGGTGGGGCAAGCGATGCCTCTGCTGAAGAATTTCAGCGGAGACGTCGTCGTGCTCTACGGCGACACGCCGCTGTTGACCGCTCAGACGGTTCGCGGGCTGATCGATTCCCATCGCCGGGAGAAGGCCTCCTGCACGCTGCTCACCGCTCATTTGCAGGAGCCGACCGGGTACGGGCGGATCGTCCGGGACCGATCCGGAAGGGTCGTCCGGATCGTCGAAGAGGCCGACGCTTCTCAGAACGAGCGGGTGATCGAGGAGATCAACGTCGGCGCCTACTGTTTCCGGCGCAAGGCGCTGGCGGAGGCGCTGCGCTCGGTCCAGCCGGCCGCCAACGGCGAGTATTACCTGACCGACACGATTTCGTTCCTGGTCAAGCGGGGGGATCGACTGGCGTCGGCTTCCACGCGCAGCGTCGGGGAGTTCCTCGGCATCAACACGCGGGCCGACCTGGCGCGGGTGCAGACGATCATGCGCTCCCGCATTCTGGAGCGGTTCATGCTGGCCGGCGTCACGATCGTCGATCCCTATACCACCTACATTCACGGTTCGGCGGCGATCGGGCAGGACACGGTGGTTTATCCGCACACCGTGATTGAGGAAAACGTCCGGATCGGCCGCCGCTGTGAAGTAGGGCCGTTTTGCCGGCTCGGACCCGGAACGGTTCTGGATGACGGCGTCACGGTGGGTTCGTTTATCGAATTATCCGACTGCCGCGTGAGGGCGGGGGAAACCATTTCAGGAGGCCGCAGTGGCGTCACGTACTGATCATCATCCGCTGCTCTTCACCGGAAATTCCAATCCGGAATTCGCCGAGCGGGTCGCGCGGGTTTTGAAGATTCCCGTGGGCAAAGCGCTGGTGGGCCGTTTCAGCGAAGGGGAGATCCGGGTCAAGATCAACGAAAACGTTCGAGGCCGGGATATCTTCATCGTTCAGCCGACCTGTCCGCCGGTCAACGACCACCTGATGGAGCTGTTGATCCTGCTCGACGCCATGAAGCGGGCCTCGGCGCGGCGGATCACGGCGGTGCTTCCTTATTTCGGCTACGCCCGGCAGGACCGCAAGGACCAGCCGCGCGTGCCGATCACG
>CAZKNC010000270.1:0-2004 GCA_964553935.1 uncultured Planctomycetia bacterium
CCGCGAGAAAGCCCGCCGAGCCGGCGCGCCGATCCGTTTTTTCAACCAGGACGCCCTGGCGGACCCTCTCCCCGGCGGATACGATGTCTTGTTTTCTTCTCTCTTTCTGCACCATCTGGAAACCGCCGACGCGCAGAAACTGCTGGGGCGAATGGCTTCCGCCGCCGGTCGAATGATTCTCGTGCATGACCTGATCCGGAGCCGGCTCAATGCAGCCCTGATGGAGCTGGGCGCGGCTTTCTTGACCCGCTCTCCGGTGGTTCACGCCGATGCGCCGCAGTCGGTGCGGGCCGCGTTTACCCTTCCCGAGCTTGCCCAAATGGCGCAAACCGCGGGACTTCCCGGAGCCCGATTGATTCGCACTCCTCCGTTCCGGTTCCTGCTGATTTGGAGAAAGCCCGCCGGCCATGGATGACCCGCGGGGAACGGCGTGGGATCTTCTTGTCATTGGGGCCGGACCGGCCGGCTCTTTGACAGCCCGAGAAGCGGCCCGAAAAGGACTGAAGGTCCTTTTGGTGGATAAATCCGGTTTTCCTCGGCGGAAAGTCTGCGGCTCCTGCATCAATCCCGCGGCTTTATCCATCCTGGAAGAAGCCGGACTGGGGGATTTGCCGCGCCGGCTGGGCGGCGTTCCTTTAAGGAATATCCGGCTGGGTTCGAACGGCCGAGAGGCCGTTCTTCCCTTGCAGGGAGGCGTGGTCCTCTCTCGTTCGGCTTTCGACGCCGCGCTGGTGCAGGAGGCCGAGACCGCGGGCGCCCGGTTTCTTCCTCACACCCGGGCCACTGTCCGTTCAGCCGAAGGAGAAGCCCGGCTGGTTTTTCTGACGTGCGGTTCGAAAGAATATGGCCTGCGCGCCAAGACCATCGTAGCGGCAACCGGGTTGAGCGGTGTCGCGGCAGGTCCCGCTTCCCGTATCGGTTTAGGAACCGTTCTGGACTCCTCGAACCGCTTTTATGAACCCGGGACCATTTACATGGCCTGCGGGCGGCGCGGCTACGCCGGCCTGGTCCGCCTGGAGAACGGTTCTTTGGATATCGCCGCAGCAGTGGAAGCGGGATTTCTTCGAGCGGCTGGCAGTCCCGCTCAAGCCGTCGAGCTGCTTTTAAAAGAAGCCGGGTTCCCTCTGCCCGGAGAGCTGTCCGAAGCCGATTGGGCAGGTACACCTCCCTTGAACCAGCGCTCGGCTTCCTTAGCTCAAGAGCGGCTGTTTCGGATTGGAGATGCCGCCGGCTACGTGGAGCCGTTCACCGGAGAGGGGATCGGCTGGGCACTGGCTTCCGCGGCCGCGGTGGTTCCCTTGATTGAACAAGGTGTCCGGGCTTGGAACCCGGATCTCTCCGCTCGCTGGGCCGCGCTTCACCGGCGCAGGATCCAGCGCCGCCAGAACCTCTGCCGATGGATCTCCCTCGGGCTTCGCCGGCCCGCGCTGACCTCCACGGCCATCCGACTTCTCTCCTGGAAACCTTCGCTGGCCGTCCCTCTGGTGCGCGCGATTCAAATGGAGACAGACGCATGCCGTTAGAAATCGCCGGGCTCGGAACCGCCGTTCCAGAGCACTCCATCTCTCAATTTGAAGCGGCGAATTTTGCGAAAACCCTCTCCTGTCACACGGAGGATCAATCCTCTCTGCTGACGGTGCTGTATCGGCGAACCCGCGTCGCCCGCCGCGGATCCGTCCTTCTAAAAAATCCTTCGGGTGCCGAGGCCTCTCCGAGCTTTTTCCCGCGCCCGGAAGAGTCCGCGTTCGGCCCCACTACCCGCGAACGGATGGAGCGTTACGCTCAAGAAGCGCCCCGCCTGGCCCTTTCCGCCGCCCGCACCGCTTTCTCCAGCTCTTCCGTACATCCAAGTCAGATCACCCATCTGATTACGGTCTCTTGTACAGGGTTCGCGGCCCCGGGCACCGACATCAAGCTCATCAAAGCCCTCCCGCTGCCCGCCACGGTGGGGAGGCTCCACGTGGGATTTATGGGCTGCCACGGAGCGCTCAACGGTCTTCGGGC
>CAZKNC010000271.1:0-1965 GCA_964553935.1 uncultured Planctomycetia bacterium
GGACATCCTTCTGCTGGCCAAACCGGCCGCCGGCGGGCTTCCGATTGGCGTGTTGATCGCCGGTCTGCACATCAGCGACCTCTGGGAGAAAGCCCAGCATGCCACCACATTCGGCGGCAATCCGCTGGTGACCGCCGCTTGTCTGACCACCCTGCAGGTGATCCGGAAAGAGAAACTGCTGGCCAACACCCGGCGGCAGGGGGCTTATCTCCGGAAGCGGCTGCTGGCACTCAAGAAGAAGCATCCGCTGATGATTCGAGAAATCCGGGGATTGGGACTGATGGTCGGCATCGAGCTGAACCAGCCCGGGGCTCCGGTCGTTCAGCAGGCGACCCGGCGCGGCCTGCTGATCAACTGCACGCAGGAACGGGTGCTTCGGTTTTATCCGGCGCTGAACGTAACCAGAAAAGAGATCGACATGGGATTGAGACTATTAGACGAAGCTCTCACGGAAGGCGAACCATGACCGAACGACCGAAACATTTGGTGACCATCCGGGACCTGTCCCAAGCGGAAATCCTGTCCCTTTTCCGGTCGGCGGAAGCTCTAAAGAAAAAGAGGATCCCGGCCAATCGTCCGTTGGCGGGAAAAACGCTGGGGTTGCTGTTCTACAAACCGTCGGTCCGGACCCGGGTTTCGTTCGAAGTCGGCATGACGCAGTTGGGCGGGCAATCGCTCTACATCGGTCCGGTCGAGCTGGGGCAGGGCAAGCGGGAATCGGCGAAAGACGTCGCCAAGGTCCTTTCCCGATATCTGGACGGCATCGTGGCCCGGACATTCGCCCACGCCGACGTGGAGGAAATGGCCCAACAGGCCTCCATTCCGGTCATCAACGGGCTCTCGGACGACAGCCATCCCTGCCAGGCGCTGGCGGATCTGTTCACGGTGCGGGAGAAACTGGGCCGGCTCCAAAAAGTAACGCTGGCCTATGTCGGTGACGGCAACAATGTGTGCCACTCCCTGCTGGAAAGCTGCGCCCGGCTGGGCGTCCACCTCACGATCTCCACGCCGGCTGATTACCGGCCGGACTCGGAAGTATTCGAGAGGGCTGTCAGGGAAGGGCAACGTTCCGGGAGCCGCATCCAATGGAGCGCGGATCCTCGGGAAGCTGCGCGCGGGGCGGAGGTGGTCTATACCGATGTGTGGGCCAGCATGGGCCAGGAATCGGAAAAAGAATCTAGGGCCAAAATCTTTCAGCCGTTCCAGGTCAACACCGCGCTCATGAAACAAGCGGGGCCGAAAGCGCTGTTCATGCACTGCCTGCCGGCCCACCGGGGAGACGAGGTAACCGATGAGGTGATGGACAGCCGTGCTTCAGTTGTCTATGATCAAGCGGAGAACCGGCTTCACATTCAAAAAGCCATTTTGCTTGAGGTCCTGAAATGAAAAAAGAAACGGTGGTCCTGGCTTATTCCGGCGGACTGGACACTTCAGTCTGCATTCACTGGCTCTCCGAACGGGGCTACCGGGTGATCGGCTTCTGCGTCGACGTGGGGCAGGGTATTGCAGAAAACTTCGGGACGATCAAGAAGCGGGGCCTGGCCTGCGGCGCCCAAAAAATCGTTATTGCCGACCGGAGAGAAGCGTTCGCCGAAGAATACATACTCCCCGCGCTGAAAGCCGGCGCGATTTACGAAGGAAAATACCTGCTGGCCACCGCGCTCTCCCGGCCGCTGATCGCCAAAGCGCTGGCCGAAACCGCAAAAAAAGAAAAGGCCGCCGCGGTCGCGCACGGATGCACCGGCAAGGGCAACGACCAAGTCCGGATCGAAGTGTCTCTGCAGGTGCTTAATCCAAAATTGAAGATCCTGGCCCCGGTGCGGGAATGGGAAATGAAATCGCGCGGCGAAGAGATGGAATACGCCCGGCGGAAACGGATCCCGATTCCCCCTAAGAAAGATTCGGTCTATTCGCTCGACCAGAACCTCTGGGGCATCGCGATCGAAAGCGGCCCTCTGGAGAACC
>CAZKNC010000272.1:0-1947 GCA_964553935.1 uncultured Planctomycetia bacterium
CATGCGCGGAACGGGACAACCGTCCATGGATCACCGCCCGGTGTGCAGCGGGAGAAGAGCAAAAACGGGCGGGATTCTAGTCGAAGCCCTGGGCGACAACTAGGCCGCCCAGGCGGGCTTGCGGAGCACAAGAGCGTGCGTTGGGCGGTCCTCGCGGCTGCCTGAACAGCAGGCGCTGCTGGCAGATTCTCGGACGGCCCTGGAGAGCCGTCCTTCTATGGACGCGCTGGTGTCAAGCTCTGTTTCTGAGTTTTCTTGGCTGCCGATGAACGGAATCGTAGTCAATCGTTCGAGTCGTTTGCGAATGGTCAGTCGGGTTACCAATTCCTGGTCAGCCACAGTCGGGGTTTCTTAACCACCTTCTATCCGTGCGGCCCGCGAAGGCCGAGCACCTGATGCTGCATGCGCTCACAAGCGATCTGTGTGGCTGGAGGGGAGAAGACCCTTCTACAAAATCGGCGATGCTTGGCATCCACCCAGGACGGCTTCGGCTTCCCCCACCAGGCTGCTTTGGGTTACTCAACCCGACGACGCCCAAAACGTGAACGGCTCCTCCTTTCGACGCTTTCCGCTCAAAAGTAGACTCCGCTCCCCTTAATCTTTACGACAAACTCGCGGTATAGCTGATCGGCGGCAAACCGCCTCGCAACGTAAAACCGTCGGTGATGTCTCCGTCTTTCAGGTACCTCCAAAGCAAGATCATCAACTTTCTCGCCAGGGCCACGATGCCGATCCTTCGCTGACGCTTGCTGCCGCTCGCAAACCGTTTCAAGTACCAGTACCGGATCCGGCTGCCGGGCTGGAATCGCAACCAGCCCCAGGCGATCTCGATGGCCATGGCCCGCAACCGCCGGTTGCCGCTTTTGCTGATGCCTTGTTCGCGCTGGCTGGCACCGCTGCTAAAAGGGGTCGGCGCCAGACCCACGGCGGCCGCCAGTTGGCGGCGATTGTCGAACTGGCGCCAACCAAACAGTTCTTTCACGAACCGCCAGGCGCTGTTCACTCCAATGCCACGAATCTCCAGCAGCCGACGTACCATCCTCACCTGGGGATGGGCGGGAGCCTCACGGATCTCTTGGGCCCGTTGGGCTTCCAGCCCGCGAATCTGCTCATTGACCAGTTGCATGCGGCGAAATTCCCGCAACAACTGCTGCTGCAAATGCGGCGGCAGCGCCTGACCGTTCCACTGCCGCAAGGCAGCTAATCGCTCCGCAAACGTGCGGTCGATTTTTTCCAACCGCACCCCCACGCTGAACAGCCAGCCCTTGATGCGGTTGCTGTGCCGCGTCTGCTCGGCTTTCAGAAGATCCAGCTCCCGGTCGGGCCGCCGGCCGTCTTCGTCTTCTTCCGAAGGGACCCGCAGCACGCTCCACACGTGCTCTTCTCCTTGCTGCCAGCGGATGAGCATCGTGAGCAACTTCTCCGCATCCAGACGATCACTCTTCGCCCGACGCTGCCGGCGGTTCACCTCGATACTGGAGGAATCCACCACCACGTTTTCCATCCCTGCCTCGCGCAGGTAACGGTGAATCCAAAAACCGTCTCGACCTGCCTCATAACAGCAGACCACGCGTGCTTGGGCAGCCAACCCGAAGCGCTCTTTGGCTCGAGTAATCTCTCCTTGAAGGCCTGCCACATCACCCCCGCGGATATCCCGCCTCCTGGCCTTCTGCCCTCGCTCCGCGGCGAACGCCAACTTCCAAGTCCCCAAACTCAACTCGATGGCCAAAAACAGACATTCCGTGCTAAGCTGTTCCTTCCGGGACGTCGTCATGACAAGCTCCTCCTTTGAGGGTTCTGAAAAAGTGGAGCTTAACAACGGCGTCCCGCTTTCACATAGGATCTACCTGCATGGTATAACAACCCTGCGTTTCGATGCCGAATCCCCACTTTGAGGACGCCACCATGCGAAAACTTTCCCTGTTGACCCTGCTGGGAAAGTTTTCG
>CAZKNC010000273.1:0-1945 GCA_964553935.1 uncultured Planctomycetia bacterium
AACATCGTGAACCCGCGCTGTGCTCTCCGGTTCATGAATGCGTCCCTCCTCAAAAACAAGGGTAACATAAAATATTTTAACAGTGGGTTGCAGGGGGCGAAAAATCTTGAAATGGCCCCTTTGGGCCTTTGCACATTTGCGCCATGGGAATACCCCATGGCCTCGAAAAACCGCGAGAAGGCCGGGATGATGCTTGGAAAGGCCAAGAAGAATTTTTAGTGGGAGTAAAACACCTGACTGAGCTGGTTAGGCGCTGACTGTATGTTTGAACCGGCCGGGTAAGTGTTCGTTTCGGAATGAGTCGGGACACCTCCTTGCGACCAGTTCTGTTGGACATAGACACCGCCGCCGTTGTTCGTGTAATAAACGACATTCTGGTAATACGAGCGGTCTCCGACATTCATCGACGTGCCAACCATATGATCCAGACTACCCCTATAGTTGGTATACATTAGCTGCGCACTGCCGTCGATCGGCGCTCCTGGTTGACTGAAATCCCGGTGGAGGTAGTTGAGTGTGTCTATAACGTAAGACCCGCCGTCATATCGAGTGATGGCGGATGGGCCGCTGCCGACCTGCTCAAAGTGCAGCGGTGCCGGTGTAGGTGCTGGAGCCGGGGGAGGGGTCGTGCCGCCCGTCGTGCCACCCCCGTCGGGCGGAGGCGTCGTGCCGCCCGTGGTCCCGCCGGTCGTTCCGCCTGTGGTCCCGCCGGTCGTTCCGCCTGTGGTCCCGCCGGTTGTGCCGCCTGTGGTCCCACCGGTCGTACCGCCGCCCGGAGGAGTTGCACCGGCAAAGCCGTCCGGAGGATCCCCGCCGCCGCCGGGAGAGGTTCCGCCCGACGTCCCACCGGGATCATCCTCCGCGTCGAACAGCGTCGCGATTTGGCGCCGGCCGTCCGAAAAGATCGTTCCCGTCACCAGAATCCCCGCCGCCTTCGTTCCCGCGATCCCGCGGCCCGTGATTCGCGCGCTGTCAGCCGTCACATTCGGCACGGCGTACTGAAAGTCCCCCACCGTCACCGGAAAGTGCGCCACCGAAAGCTGGCTGAGCGTGTCCGTGAACCGGGTCTGCTCCGTGAAATACCCCGTCTCCGCCGTCAGGATCGCGCCTACCGTCCCGATCGCTTCCGCGGCGCGGGACTTCTTGAGGGCCTTATTCAACTGAGTCAGCGCGGCCAACAGTAAAATGGCGACAATCAGCAGGACCACCGCCAACTCCAACATCGTGAACCCGCGCTGTGCTCTCCGGTTCATGAATGCGTCCCTCCTCAAAAGCAAGGGTAACATAAAAAATTTTAACAGTGGGTAGCAGGCGGCGAAAAATCTTAAAATGACCCTTTTGGGCCTTTGCACATTTGCGCAAGGTCTTATGCTATAACGATCTTGAAAAGCTATGAATGCTGAGATCATCGCCATCGGCACGGAGCTGCTGCTGGGCCACACCGTCAACGACGACGCAACGACCGTCAGCCGGGCGCTGGCCGGATTGGGGATCGGCTGTTACCGGCACGTGACCGTCGGCGATAACCCGGCCCGGCTGGCCGAGGCGATCCGCTCCTCGCTGGACCGGGCCGACCTGGTCATCACCTGCGGCGGGCTGGGCCCGACCGTGGATGACGTGACGCTCGAAACCATCGCCGGCGTGACCGGCCGCCGGCTTATCCGCCATCCGGTCATTCTCCGAAAGATTCAGGCCCGTTTCCGCCGGCTCGGAATCCAGATGCCCCCTTCCAACCGGCGGCAGGCCCTTCTCCCTCAGGGAGCGATCGAACTGCCCAACGCCATCGGTACCGCGCCCGGATTTCTGCTCTCCCTTCCAAACAAAAAGTTTTTGGCGGCTCTGCCGGGGCCGCCCAGCGAGCTGATCCCGATGCTGGAGAAACATCTCGTTCCCCGGTTAAAACGGCTGACCGGCCCAGGGGCCATCCGCTCCCGGACGCTCAAGA
>CAZKNC010000274.1:0-1930 GCA_964553935.1 uncultured Planctomycetia bacterium
TAGAACTGGTGACGGTGGAGTTTGGGCGGAACAAAATATGGTCTGGATTATAAACTGCTGCCATCTGTAGCCATGCAGGAATCAAACGGAGGCAAAAAAGTGATTGCTGATTCTTTTAATCCTTTTGGCTATGGTATTTGGGGCAAACAGGTTAAAAAATTTAGCTCTTATGAGGAAGCCATAGAAAGGGTAGGCAGGGGTTTGAGGGAAGATTATTTAGATCAAGGATTAGATACTCCTGAGAAAATCATGCCTAAATATACCCCTCCGTCTGTTGCCAAAGGAGGCCCCTGGGCCAAAGGAGTTTCCTCTTTCATGGAAGAGCTCAGGTAGGTAAGTCGTATTGCCTCATGGATAAATCACCCTTTACGCCATTGGTTGACTCATGGAAGAATCACCCTTTTAATGGTGTTGGTTTAAGTCTTTTTAAAACCACATCAATCTGATCTTTTAGTTCAACCAAACTTAAGGTTTTGTACTGCGCTCTTAATTTATCCTTCACCTTTCTTGATGCATCCCTGGCTCTTAAAACCCTCCTGTAAGGAGTAGTCGCCTTGTCATGTATCTTTTTTATTTTACTCCCAATTCTTAATTTTTTCTTTAGTTTCATTACAGGCAGGAAAAAGTTGGTGTATAATCGGAGCAGTTCATACAACCCATTTAATGTGTCAACCTGGGCTTGGGTATCAAACCTGCCATACCCAACCCAGTTTCTAACTATTGAGTCGTTTTTCTCCTCCACATATGGGTTATCATTCTTCCTGCCGGCTCTACTTCTGGTAAAGGTAATCTGTTCTTCAATACAGTATCTGTACAGATGAGCATTGATGAACTCACTGCCTGAGTCAGAATCCAGTCCCAGCAGAGGGTAAGGTAGTCTGGCTCTAATTCTTTCAATCCCTGCAAAAACATGGACCTGGGCTTTGTTAAAAACAGCCACTTGTTCAGTCCATTGGACTTTTACATCAGTCCAGTTTAAAGTCCAGGCAAAGTCTCCTTTAGCTATCCCTCCATCATGTCCACAAAGATCAATCTCAAAAAATCCTACCTTGTTTTCATTCCACTCATCCCAGGTCCTGATTGATATTTGGGATTTTAAAAGTGTCCCAGGCTTTGTATAACTTCTGCCTTTGAGTTTAGGCCTTTTCTTATACTTTTTCATTAACCGGTCCATAGTTGCCGGACTCATCCCAACAAATCTTTTCCTGTCATCAGCAGAGAGTGTAATTCTCCCGGCTTTAATCAGCTCATCTACGGCCAGCTTAAGTTGAGGCTTCATCCTTTTTGATGCTATCCAGCCCAGTAATTTCCAAACCTCTCCTAAGGTATCCGCATCTTCTTTAGTGTAAATTTTATGCGGTCTGTAAATTTTCTTGAGTTGGTGTTTATACCTTCCTCTTAGAAGTTTTCCAGCGTGTTTTCTGTCGTATCCCAAGGTTTTGGTAAATTCATCAAGGATAATTATTCTCTGAGGTTTATTTGCCTTTTTATACCGCTTCTTAAGCTGGGAAAGATATATCCTATCAGCTTTTGTAATCATTTAATCACCCCCTAACTGAGCAGATACTTTCTAAAACCAGAGGGTGAAATACCCGTGAGGCAACGATCATCCTAGGGGGTGATTCTTAGTGAGTCAATTCGTAAGTTTGACTTTTCGGGTTAAATTTGATACTATACATCTTTCAAATCCTAATATCTGCCTACACAGAATTAGGATTTTTTTATGAACAAAATATTCACTATTCTTGTTCTTTATCTTTTTAGCCTCATTTTTTTTGTAAGATCATATTCAGTTGAGGTGAGGGCTGCTGATGCTGCCAAATCTGAAGTTAACTCAGTAGAGGTAGTTTCTAAAAAACTGGAAAAAGAGGCTAAAATTTTACAAATTTATTTGGCTAAATTTGATTCTCCAATGCAAGATCATGCCCAG
>CAZKNC010000275.1:0-1376 GCA_964553935.1 uncultured Planctomycetia bacterium
CAGCGGGACCCCGGTCTTTCGGCTCGCCCACTCTTCCCCTTCCGGCGGGATGTGCCCCAGCGCGTCCTGCACGAGCCAGAGGAGCGGGAGCGTCGCCGCCCGCCTTTCCTCATAGCGGGCGAGGATTTCCTTGGCCTTGGTTTCTAAGGGTTTAAAGTCCATTTTCTCTATCTGTCATCCCCGCGAAAGCGGGGATCACTCCAAGAATTTCAGGATACAAATCTTTCAAAGACGGATTGGCCTTTCGTATCAATTCGAGTTTCCACTCTCGGTTCCAGTGTTTGAGTCTCTTCTCCCTTAAGATGGCATCTTCTATGGAACCGAATTCTTCAAAATAAAACAGGTTGTGAAGCCCGTATTTCTTGGTGAAGCCCTCCACAAAACCCTGTTTATGCTCATAAACACGACGCACAAGGTCGCTGGTAACCCCAATGTAGAGGGTTGGCCTTTGGTTGCCCATGATGTAGACGTACGCCATCTACCGCTTCCTGTTCGCGAGCTCGAATTCTTCTGGCTCGACCACCTTGATAAGCTCGTTGTTCTTAAAAAGGAACCCAAACTTCTTCATTCCCACATAAGCACCCAAGCGGTTCTTTGCGTTAACCCAGACAATCACCATGTAGCCCGAATACAACGGACCTCTAGAAAACAGCTGACCTCCAGAGAACACACTTGGTTTGTACCAGTATTGCCGGGGAGGTTCGAACTTGTACCGCGCAGGGTAGGAATCGAACAGGGTCTGCTCGAAGTAATCCCTAATGGTTTTTCCATAGTCAATTGCGAGGGGATCGTCATAATCCAACTTCGAAGACTCTTCTTGGGTTGGCATCGTTGCGCAACCGCTCATTATGAGAAGCGCCATCGCGTAGGCGAGGATCCTCGCTTTCGCGAGGATGACCTCTGCGCTCACCGGTCCAGTTCTCCGCCGATCATATTGACCGAGCCGAACGTCGGCACGAGGTCGGCCATCATCTCGCCGACCAGCAGCTTCGGCAGGGCAGCCATGATGGTGAGGCACGGCGGCCGCACCCGCACGCGGTAGGCCCGGTCGGCGCCGTCGCTGACCACGTAGAAGCCCAGCTCCCCGTTGGCGCCTTCTACCGCGTGGTAGACTTCCCCCTTCGGCGGCCGGATGCCGTGGCCGAACATCACCAGCTTGAAGTGCTGCATGAGCCCTTCGATGTTGCCGTAGGTATCCTCTTTCGGCGGCAGGAAGACCCGCTTCTCAGCCGTTCCGATCTGCGCGTGATGGGATCCGCTCATCCCTTCGAGAGTGGGGTCGGCAATCACGGTCTTTCCGGCGATCTCTCCGATCTTCCCCATCTTCCCTTTATCCACCATCTCAGCAGCGGGAATCTCCCTGCCGCTCTCGGGGG
>CAZKNC010000275.1:1386-1928 GCA_964553935.1 uncultured Planctomycetia bacterium
TAGTAGCGGTCCAGGTTGTCGCCGTGGTTCCCCAGCGGCACGTCGAACTGCACCCGGTCATAAATGGAATAGGGCTGGGCCTTGCGGACGTCGTAATTGACGCCGGTCGACCGCAGGAACGGCCCGGTGATCCCGTAGGAGACCGCGTCTTCCTGGGAGATCTTGCCGGTTCCCTTCATCCGGTCCACGAAAATCCGGTTGCGGGTCAACAGCTTGTCGCATTCGGCCAGCACGCTGCGGACCTCCTTAAAGGTCCTGGTGGTGCGCTCGGCGAACCCGGCCGGCAGGTCCCCCTTCACGCCGCCGACGCGGCAGTAAGAAATCGTGAGCCGGGCCCCCGTAACCATTTCCACCAGCTCCCAAAGGAACTCGCGCGCCTTGATCATATAGAGGAAAACCGTGAAGGCGCCCAGCTCCATCGCACTCGCGCCCACGCAGGTGAGGTGGTCCGAGATACGGGAAATTTCCGACATGATGACCCGGATGTACTCGGTGCGCTCGGGCACCTTCAGGCCGATCAGCTTCTCCAGCGCCATGCAGTA
>CAZKNC010000276.1:0-1920 GCA_964553935.1 uncultured Planctomycetia bacterium
GTTCTGGCCCACGGTGGATCTGCTCGTTCCGCTCCTGGTTCTCGCGCACGCGTTCGGCCGAATCGGCTGTTTCCTGAACGGCTGCTGCTATGGCAAGCCGGCCTCCGTGCCTTGGGCGGTCGTTTTCCCTCAGGAGGGAATTCCTCGCCATCCGACCCAGCTTTACGAAGCGGCCTTCTTATTCCTACTGTTCCTCGTTCTGAGCAAGATTGCTTTGTCAACGAGAGGGAAGCAATCTCGTTTTAAACCCAGATCTCTTTTGTGGGTTTACGGATTGGCCTACGGTCTTTGGCGGTTCTTCGTGGAGTTTCTGCGGGAAGACAATCCCGTGGTGTGGGCCGGGTTGACGGTTTTTCAGCTGGCGAGCATCCCGCTGATTCTGGTGAGCGGAACTTTTTTGATGAGAAGAATAAAACGCTCAGGATGAACGGTATTCCGCTCCGTCATACGGTTCCCGCGGACGCGGTTTCGGAGCGGGCCGACCGGTATCTGGCGCGCGTTTTTCCGAAAGTTTCCCGCTCGAAATTGCATAAGCAAATCCTGGAAGGGCAGGTTCGCATCGGCGGGTGGGTTCTTCGCAAGCCTTCCTACATCATCACGCCTGGGGAAGAATTCACCGTTGAAGTCCTCCCTTCGGAGCCGCCGGATGTAAAGCCGGACCGGATCAAGCTGGAGATCGTTCATGAGGATAGTTTCCTGATGGTGGTGAGCAAACCGGCTGGAATGGTGAGTCATCCCGCGCCCGGACATACTCGGCGGACGCTGGTCAATGCGCTGGTGGGGTACGGTTCGAAACTGTCGAAAGCGGGTGGGGCGCAGAAACTCGGAATTGTTCACCGGCTGGATCAGGATACGTCCGGCCTGGTGGTGGTGGCCAAGGATGACCGGACTCATCTGGCTCTGGCCAAGCAGTTCGCCGGTCGGCAGGTCAAAAGGGTTTATCGGGCTCTCGTGCGGGGAGCGGTCCAGAGAGACGAAGGGACGATTGACGCCCCGATCGGCCGGGACCCTCACCAGCGCAAGCTGATGTCCGTCCAGTCGGCGGGCAGGGAGGCCATCACTCGGTATAAAGTGCTGGAGCGTTTCCGGGGTGCCACGTATCTGGAGTTGACTCCGCAGACCGGCCGTACCCATCAGCTTCGCGTCCACTTGAAGCACATCGGCCACCCCATTCTGGGGGATGCCCATTACGGTATTCGCGGCGGATTCCGGCGGCAGGCACTGCACGCCCACCGGCTCGGCTTCGTTCATCCGGGAATCGAACAATGGGTGGAATTCGTTTCTCCGATGCCGGCAGACTTGGAAAAGGAGATTCGCCGGCTTCGGGAAAACGGGCCGAAGCTGCTGAAATAGCGCACTTGTAGTATTTACTGCATGTGTCGATAAAAGAGTATTGACAGAATATGTCGCTTCTGTTAATCTCTCTGCAGTATGAAATCCGCACAAGCGGGACTTGTTTCTCTGCAGGAGATTTCCCACCGCACCGGCGTGGGCTCGTCCACGCTCAATTATTACACCAACCTCGGTCTTCTCCAGGTCGCTGACCGCCAGGGCAACCGCCGGCTTTACCGCGAATCCGAAGCGCTCAAACGGATCGAACAGATCCGTCAGCTTCGCCGGGAAGGGTATCCTCTGCGCATCATCCGGAAACAGATTCGGGAAGGAGCGGGCGGATGAGTCCTTCCTACGGCGCCGCGACGGCTGCTTCGCTGGAAGAGCTTTACGCCACCACGTTCCATCAGCTGCGCGCACCGCTTTCCTCTATTCATGGATACGCTTCGCTCCTCCTGACGGGCGAGCTGGGGGATCTGAAGCTCCGCCAGCGCGAGCCGTTGGAGCGTATTCAGGAGATCTGCCGGTCCCTCACCGGGACGATCGGGAACCTTTTGACCCTGGCCAAGGCGAACGTTCAGCGCCAGA
>CAZKNC010000277.1:0-1918 GCA_964553935.1 uncultured Planctomycetia bacterium
ACCGACTCCACCCGGCGAGATCACTCCCCCCTGTTCCGGGTCGGTGGCGGCCACGCCGCCCACCGGGAAACCGTATCCCCAATGGATGTCCGGCATCGCCATGGAGGCCTTAACGATCCCCGGCAGCATCGCCACGTTGGCAACCTGCTCGAGCGCTTTTTCCTTCAGAAGATCCTGCAGCAGCGCTTCACTGCAGAAAATCCAGCCGGGAACCCTCATGCCCGGCTTGTAATCTTGAGGGATCTCCCAGAGAGTGTCGGACCGTTTGTGGAGCGGAATCGTCGAGAGTTCCATTAAATTTTATTATATGTCAAAAATCACCTGGGCCGTCCAAAGGCCGGAGGCATCCTGCTGCACCTGGAAATCGCAGTAGGTGACCGCTTTGACTTCTTTATCGGCCGAATGCCGTTTCAAGTCCAGCGGCTCGCCGGAAACCACGGCTTCCAGACGATGGGGTTCCAAGCAGGTGATCTTGAATGCCTTGCCCAAGAAATGGCGGGAATCAAACAGATAGAGCAGTTCCTTGAGCCAGGCCATCAGCAGAGCGTTCCAATCGTCCGCTTTTACGGACACCGAAACGGTTTGAGAGGAGCGAATTTCTTCGGGAGGGACGATCAAGCTGAACATGCCCATCGCCATATGGGCAAACAATTCCTCGCGGCTCCGGCCGCGGGCTCGCACGCCGATGTCGGCGGTATGCTCGACAATCTCATACGGCTGCACGGGAACGTATGATAGCATACGAACTTATGAAGATTCTGGTCGATTCCCTGGTCCAACGCGGAGAACAGGTCCGCGTGGTGGACAATCTCCAGCCGCAGGTCCATCGCGGCCGGAAACCGGGGTATCTGAACCCCAAAGCGGAATACCGGTTCCAGGACATCCTGGAACCTGAGGTTCTGCTGGATGCCCTGCGGGAGATCGACGCAGTGGTCCATCTAGCCGCGTTGGTCGGCGTCGGGCAGTCGATGTACGAGATCACCCGGTACGTCGAAGGCAACTGCGTCGGCACCGCCCGGCTGCTGGAAACGATCAGCAGGGGAAAACTGCCGATCCGCCGCCTGGTGGTCGCCAGCTCCATGTCCATCTACGGCGAGGGCCTGTACGAATGCCGGGAGCATGGCCGCTTCTCTCCCACCATGCGGCCGATGGAGCAGCTGACGCGCCACGCCTGGGAAATCCCCTGCCCGACCTGCGGGAAAGAGCTCGCACCCCTTCCCACTCCCGAAGAGAAACCGCTTCAGCCGACCTCTGTTTACGCCACCTCCAAGCGGGATCAAGAGGAATTGTGCCTCAGCGTCGGACAAGCGTACGACGTTCCCACCGTGGCCCTGCGGTTCTTCAACGTGTACGGCCCGCGGCAGTCGCTGGCGAATCCCTACACCGGGGCCTGCGCCATCTTTTCCGCTCGGCTCAAGCACGGCAAATCCCCGGTCCTGTACGAGGACGGCCGGCAGACGCGCGATTTCGTTCACGTTTCCGACATTGTGCAGGGGATTCTTCTGGCACTGGATCATCCCAAGATCGCCGGCCGGGCGCTGAACGTTGGAACCGGCCGGGCTTCCTCCATCCAGCAAGTGGCCGAAGCGCTGGCCAAGGCGTATGGAAGTTCCCTGGCTCCCACGATCGCCGGGCGTTATCGGGCCGGCGACATCCGGCACTGTTTCGCCGACATCTCCGGCCTGTCGGCGTTCGGCTTCCGGCCAAAAATCTCTCTTGAAGAAGGTTTGAAAGATCTCGTCCGCTGGGGATCGACCGCCGAGGCCGAAGACCTGTTCGACGTGGCGGAGCGGGAACTGCTGGAACGCCGCCTCATTGCCGACTGAACCACTCTGCGATTTAGTCCTGCTCAGCTGGAACCACCGGGAGGGCACCCGCACCTGCGTGGAAAGCATCCTGGCGCAAACCTCGGTGTCTT
>CAZKNC010000278.1:0-1916 GCA_964553935.1 uncultured Planctomycetia bacterium
GCTCCAGACTCACCGCCAGCGCCAGCCGCACCGCCAGGGAACCGGAATCCACCGCCATCGCGCGGCGCAGGGAACGGATCGCGTCCTCCCACTGCTCCGCCTTCGCGTAAAGGACGCCGATCGTAAAGTGAAGCACGGGCGAATCGGGCCGCTCCTTGAGCAGCCGCTCGTACGTGCTCAAACCTTCCTGGATTTTTTCCTGGAGGACGTACAGTTCGGCAAGCTGGCTCAAAGCACCCAGGTTGGCCGGGTCATGCGCCAACACCTGCGCGTACTGCCGGGCCGCTTCCTCAAAACGTTCCTGCTGCGCGTACAGCACGCCCAGCACGAACAGAGGCCTGGGATCGGCGGGATCCAGGCGGCTGGCTTCGGCGAGGGCGATCTCCGCCGCCGGAATGTCATTGAGCTGAAGCTGAACGAGGCCCTGCCTCAGGAGGATCTGGGGGCTTTGGGGATCTTCGGAATGCGCCAGCCGGTACTGTTCCAGCGCGGTCTTGAAATCCGCCGAGGTCTCCGCCAGAACCCCCGACAGATACAGCGCGAAACCTTTCTCCCGCCGGGCCGCGTCGGCGGGAGCCGCCAAACCCGGTCCGGCCAGGAGCGCCAAACCATGCGCGTCCGCCGCCCAAGCAACGCGCTCCGCCGGCCGACAACCGGCGGCGGCAACGCTGAGCAACAAAAGACCGGTCAGAAGAACCGCGGGAAAACTCCCCCGGTTACTTCTTGTGCCGGTCTCTTCGAAGCCGCTTCTTTCTCTTATGCTTGGCAATCTTCTTGCGCCGTTTTTTCCTGAGATTGGGCATTAAAATCCTCTAAGGTAACCTCAATAAATGATCTTGTTGAGCGAGTACTCGATGATCCCTTCCCCGCCGGCCTTCTTGAGCTCCGGCAAAAGGTCCCGGACCACCTTCTCATCCAACACCGTCTCCATCGCGAACCAGCCGGGCGTGCTCAAGCTGGAAACCGTCGGCTTTTTAATGGCCGGCAGGATTTGCAGGACGTTTTTCAGGTTCTTCTTGGAAACGTTGAGTTTCAGCCCCACCTTGCCGCGTGCGGCGATGGCTCCCCTCAACAGCGTGGCGATCGATTCGAGCTTCTTCCGTTTCCACGGCTCTTTCCAGGACGCTTTTCCCGCGATCAGCTGGGTCGTGGAGGTGCAGATCGTATCGACAATCCGTAGCTTGTTCGCCTTGAGCGAGGAACCGGTTTCGGTCAGCTCCACGATGGCATCCACCAGGCCCGTTCCCACTTTCGCTTCGGTGGCTCCCCAGGAGAACTCCACGATCGCATTGACCTTATGGCTCTTGAGATATCCCTTGGTGAGCGCCACCAGCTCGGTGGCCAGCCGCTTGCCTTCCAGGTCCTTCGGCCGAAGGATCTTGGAATCGTTGGGAACGGCTAGAACCCAGCGAACCGGGTTCTGGCTCTGCTTGGAATAATGAAGCTCCGCCACCTTGACGACGTCCGAACCGTTCTCCAGAATCCAGTCGTTTCCGGTGATCCCCGCATCCAGAGCACCCGCCTCCACGTAGCGGGACATCTCCTGAGCGCGCAAAAGAACGATCTCCAGCTCCTCATCATCGATGCTGGGAAAATAGGACCGCTCGGTTACGTTCAGATGGAATCCCGCCTGCTGGAAGAGCTGAATCGTTGATTGCTGTAAACTGCCCTTCGGCAGGCCAAGTTTCAGTCTCATGTTGGAATAACTCCTCCTCCCTGGAAAGTGCCCTATTATAGTGAAGGCCGCCCTCGGAGTCAATCGTGTCTATATTTCAACATTTTCGTAACGATTAACTTTAGTGGTAATAAAAACCTTGGCATCGGCGCCCTCCTCCGCTACAATAACGGGCCATGAAATGGCTTCGCAGGCATATCGGCTGGATCGCCGGGGTCGCCGTGGGCGGCATGATCCTCTG
>CAZKNC010000279.1:0-1916 GCA_964553935.1 uncultured Planctomycetia bacterium
GGACCGTGCTTTTCGAGGCCGCCACCATCTCAGCGGTCCGGATGACCTCCTGCACCTGCTCCTGCCACAGACGATCTGCACCAACACCGCCCGCCACGACATCCCGATCGAGTGATCCTCCAAAAAGGGGCCCCGCCGGCTACGGCAGGCGTCGCGTGGATGGCGCGGACGCCTCCAGCGCATCAATCTGGCGCTGGAGGTTCGTCCAACTGAGCGATTCTGACGGATAGAGCCGGTGGATCTTGCGCAGGGACCGGCGATGCTCCTCCACGTCGCGAGCGCGTGGCCCCTGCGGCGCTAGGGGAGAAGATGCCTGCAATTCGGGGAGCCGATCGCGCTCCGACGATAGGTACCGTTCCAGATACGCGTACCGCAACTGCATGTACGGGTGCGTTCGAAGCAACGGCCATGGATTGTCAAATCGGGCGAAGTCCCGCAAGAGATCCAACGCCGCCTGCGGCTTTAATCCCGCCTGGAACACGTAGCGGATCCCCAGCAGACCCGCTTCAAGCACCTGCTCCTGGCTATAGCCGCTGTTGGCCACATCACGCAGCAGTGACGCGGCGTCGACCGCAAACCGCCCCATCTGCTGTGCCGAGGGGCCGGCCTGCTGCGTGGCCGCAGAAGCGCCCGCCGCGACCAACGCCAGCAGGAACTGTTGTTGTTCAAGCATCCGGTAGCGCTTGACGAGATGCTGGGCGACGGTATGGGCCAATTCATGAGCCAGCACGAACGCCAGCTCTGCCTCGACTTCGCTCGGCATTCGCCCTGAGCGAGGCGAAGCCGAGTCGAAGGGCTCATCCTGCCGGCTGCCACGGCCGGTGAGATACCGCACCAGTCCCGATGAGATGTAGATCCGGCCATCGGCCAGCGCTGCCGCGTTCGGATCCCGATCCGTATAGAGGGAGGCTCGATAGCGCAAGGTTGGACGTTCGGTGATCCGGCTCAGTCGGTCGATGATCCGCTGGATCGGCAGTCCTCCAAGCCGTTCCTCGTCCCCGATGGGTCTTGTCCCTGGCCGTTCGAACTCCTCCGCTTGCGCCGCGCTGATCGTCCGCTCAATCTGGATGGCTTCGGCGGACTCCTCCGGTTGCGGGCTCGGCCGAATCATGTACTGCGGCGTCGCGCATCCCGACAGCAGCGCAAGGGCCACCCCGTACGAGACGCTTCTCTGGTTCGCCCCAGACGTTCGTTGAGTGACCCATCGCCGTGTCCCGGCTTGCAAGCCCGGTGGGATCGGCGCGCCAGAACGGTTACCCCAGTCTGAGTTGCGCTTCGGCATCGATGACATCCCGGTTAATGCGTCGGATCGCGTACGTGGCATTGGCGCGCAGCGTCGCATCCCCCGTAGGGATCTCGGCGAGCTGGCGCAACAGCTGGACGGCCATGCGAAAGTAACGCACGATTTCTCCTTCGTCGACGTCGCACAGTTTGATGAGCCGATCAAAGGGCGCATTCGCCATCCACCTCTCCATGGCGTACGTGAGATGATACGCTGGCACTTTCGTTTTCGGACTGATGCGCAGGCGCAGCTCTTCTTTGTGGATACTGGCCAGCGGCCCCTTGCAGAGTTCGGCCAGCCGCTTGCTCAGCTGGTGCGATTTAGGAGGATGGCTTCTGGGTCTCGGCTCATAGACGACGGCGGCCATCAGGACTCCCAGGGTTGTGGAATCAAGGGTGGTCAAGCGCTGCTGGGTATAGAGCTCTGTAAGGAGCAGCTCGTACCCGTAGACCCAGGAGCCGAATGCGCCTTTCGGGGTGAGCCGTTCCGCACCCGGCTGTGATGGCGCGGGGGAGGGGGTGGGCCGGTCGCGTTCTGCAGGACTCAGGGAGGCTACCCAGCTCGGGGGTGGAATCAGATATCCCATCGTGCTGAGGAGCTCAAGCTTTCGCTGCATCATCTCCAATCCGTCCTG
>CAZKNC010000280.1:0-1908 GCA_964553935.1 uncultured Planctomycetia bacterium
CAGCAATTGGAGACAGATCTGCGCAACTACGACGCCTTGCTTGCGCGCAAGAGCCAGATCCAGGCCGAGGCGGAGGCGTACCGGGAGTATCTCAGCCCGCCGTCCAGAGAGACGGACATGGCCGCGCTCCTTCGGGAGGTGGAGGCGCTGGGCAAGGAAAGCGGGGTCACGCTCGGCGAGATGAAGCCGACCGAAGGGGCGTCCAGCGAGCTGTACCAGGAGTATACGATCGACGTGCAGTATCAGGGGTCGCTGGAACAATGGGTCCGATTCGTGTATCTCTTGCAGACATCGACCGCGTTGTTTACGATTGAGCGCGGCGCGGTGGCTCGAACAACCGACGAGGGGTCAGGAACGCTCCAGGGCTCGCTGCGACTGTCGGGCCGCGTGATTCGTCGTTCGCAACAACCGGGCGCAAGCCAGCATGCGGCCGACCGGCACAGACGGGGAGAGCGCGCATGAGTTCTAGCAGACTACAGAACAACCCCGATCGGGTTCAAGGTTCGAGGTTGGAGGTTCGAGGGAAAGACGCTTTCTCGACACTGGCGAATCAGGCCTCCTCCAACCTCGAACCTCGAACCTCGAACCTAATCGGAGTTTTTCCGCAGCCTGCTAGCAGGCTGCGGAAAAATTCCCTCCCGGCGCTCGTGCTCATGGCGCTGTTGGCCTGCGGCGCTCCCGCGATGGCCGCCGAGAAGCGGGAGGCGTCGGACGGCGTGGTGGTGAAAAGCGAGGATGGGTTGCGCTTCAAGCTTCCCGCGGATTGGCCGGTGGAGAAGCGCAACGGCATCCTCGCTCCCGTGCCCATCGAGGAGTATCTGTCGAAGAAATTTTCTGGTGTGGAGAGCCGCCTCCAACAGCTTGAGCAACAGACCAACGGGTTTGATCTTCGGTTGCGCGTCATCGAGGAAGAGCTTAAGAAGCAGCAGCGGCTCAGATCCGGCGAGCAATCCAGGCCGTGATGATGCGGAACACTCTCCGGAATGTGGAATGTGGAATGTGGAGTGCGGAATTCGCCAAGGCGACAGATTCCGAACCCCGCCTAGCAGGCTGCGGAAAAACTCCGATCGGGTTCAAGGTTCGAGGTTGGAGGTTCGAGGGAAAGACGCTTGCTCGATGCCAGCGAATCGGGCTTCCCCCAACCTCCAACCTCCAACCTCGAACGAGGAAGTGTTTCAGCGCCGGCCTGCTCGGCATTCTCGTGATCGCGGTGGCTGCCGGGTTGGCCGGCTGCTCCAAGTCGGGGACGGAGGCAAAACCGGCCAAGCCCGGCGCGGCAGCCGGCGCAAGCGCCGCATCAGCCCTAGCGGCTCAGCAGGCCTCTGCCACGCCGCTTGCCCGGCGGTCGGACCAGATCGCCGGTGAGATCTTCGGCGTGCCCGTCAGCATGGACAACTATCTCTTTGCCAAGCGGGTCGCCTACATGTTCCCCCAACCGTGGGGCGCGGCGGATCTGCCGGAGGCGGACCGAGAGCGCAACGTCTGGGACAATCTCGTCTTCCACTATCAGTCCTTTCGCCAGGGCATCACGGTGACAGAGGAAGAGCTGGAGTTGTTGATCGACGAGCTGCTCAAAGGCCAGCAAAAGTCGTTCACGCGTCGGGGCGACTCGGCCGCCTACCACGCCTGGCTCAAGGACTCGCTGCAGGAGGATGTCGAGCTGTTTGAGAACCAGATCCGCTACCTGATTCAGATCCGCAAGCTCAAAGACAGCTTCCGAGCGGAAGAACAGGTGACGGTCACCGATGACGAGCTCACGGAGGAGTTCCTCAACGAGCATCACCATGTCGGCGGGGAGATGGTTGTCTTCGATGACCGCCCGCAAGCGCAGGCGTTCTATGAGCAGGTCAAGGAGCCGGGCCGGTGGGACGCGGTCAAGGCCAAAGGGGACGTCAAGATCCGGCCGGT
>CAZKNC010000281.1:0-1907 GCA_964553935.1 uncultured Planctomycetia bacterium
AACCGCTCTCAACCCCTCCTGTGGCGTCGGCGAGTTTTGGCCGGTCCAAACGTCTTCACGGAAAAAGAGGGTTCGAACAGCTGTTCCGTCGAGGAAAAGTGTTTCGGGAGAATGGGCTGACCCTCTACGCCCTTCCCAGCGGCACGCCGGACAGCCGGTTTGGCTGCACGGTCGGACGGACGGTTTCCTCAAAAGCGGTTGTCCGCAATGGCCTGAAACGATGGCTTCGGGAAATCTTCCGCCGGAATCAGGAACGAATCCCCCTTGGCATGGATCTGGTGGTTCGGGTGCATCGGGCTCCGGAAGAATGGACGTACAAAAGGATGGAGGACCTCTTTTTATCGTTATGTGGGCGCCTAAAACCACCCGCCGGCTGACCGCGGCAATCTTCGGGCTGTATCGATTTTTCAAACAGACCGGCTGGCTTCCGGTCGGTTGTTGCCGGTTCTGGCCCAGCTGCTCGGCCTATGCTCAGCAAGCCATCGAGCTCAATGGTTTTCTTTGCGGAATCGGGATGGCCGGAAAGCGCCTGCTTCGGTGCTGGCCGGGCCACGCGGGCGGGATCGACCCCCCAATAAAAATATAACTATATGAAAATAAATAAGTTATGAAATACGAACAGCGTCTTCTGATCGCACTCGGCCTAACCTCAGGCATTCTGTTAATGTGGTCCCTGTGGGCTCCGCCGCCTTCGATTCCGCGGCCCAGCCAAACGTTGGCGGCAACGGAAAAAACCGAGTTGGTCGCCCCAGCGGGACCCCAAGAACAGGAACAATCGTTCCGGCTGGGTCTGCATCGCTTGAACATCGGGACCTCCAGTGGTGGAATACGGGGCTGGCAGGCGGCTGAAGAACCGCTTTTGGAGCGGTCCTCTCCCGGTTTTCTCGAAGTTCGAACCAGCGCTTCTTCCGAACCTTTG
Organism: uncultured Planctomycetia bacterium; assembly: GCA_964553935.1. Taxonomy (GTDB): domain Bacteria; phylum Omnitrophota; class Gorgyraeia; order 1-14-0-20-64-10; family 1-14-0-20-64-10; genus CAZKNC01. The sequence continues at coordinate 920 of CAZKNC010000281.1, forward strand.
GCTTTGGTGACAACCGAATCGGAAGAACGACTGATCAGCCGCGGGACCCTGGGTGGGCAACTGGAGATTGGGCGGGAGTTGGAAGCCCAAACCCACCGACATCCCCACCTGGTTCGTTGTGTCCTTTGGGTTGAAAATAAGTCCTCCGAAGAACGAGAAGCCACGCTTCAGATTGCTCTGTACAAGCCCGTTTTTGAGCCCCAAATGGCCAGCCAGAGGCATTTCTTGAGTGGAACGGCTTGGATTGGCGGGAAACCGAAAAACCTTCATTTAAAACCCGGCCAGGCGTTGCAATTTCCGGGTTCGCCGGACTGGGTCGTAGCTCAGAGCCGCTCCAGTGCGTTGATTGTTCAGCCGGAATCGGTTCCTGGAATGTTCCACGTGGAACATCCTGTGGGTGGAGGAGAAACGGGCTGGCTCAAAGTAGGCCCCACCCTTTTGCGGCCGGGAGAAAAGAAGGTCTTTACCTTTCGGATTTATGCGGGCCCGGCGGTTCTTTCGGAGCTTAAAAAGGCGGGAATGGAAGACGCCCTTTTCTTCGGTATTTTTTCGGATATTACTCACGGTCTGCTTCAATTCCTCAGCTGGAGCCAAGGCCGTCTTCACAACTACGGCTGGGCTATCTGCCTCTTGAGCGTGGCGCTTTGGCTGCCGTTCGCGCCCTTGACCTGGTACGGGATGAAGATCAGCCAGGGAACGATGCATAAGATGGCGGCCCTTAAGCCCCAGGAAGCGCGGATTCGCCGGGAACACAAAAATAGCCCCACGAAGATCCAGCAAGAACTGATGGAGCTTTACCGTAAGAACAAGGTGAATCCTGCCAGCGGCTGCATCGGGTGCCTCCCACTCTTGTTGACCTGGCCGGTCTACTTTGCTCTCTTTCAGGTGCTGAATCGGGCGCCCGAGCTTCAGGGCGCTTCTTTTTTCTGGATCCGGGATCTTTCGGCTCCCGATGCCTTGATTCGGTTTCCGACAACGCTTCCGCTCC
>CAZKNC010000282.1:0-1892 GCA_964553935.1 uncultured Planctomycetia bacterium
TTTAGGTAGTGCCGCAACGTCGGCAGCGCCCTCGACGAGGAGGTGTTGCAGGCGAGGATGATGCACTTGACGCCGAAGCGCAGGAGGAAGTCGACGTTCTCCATCGAGAACTTGACGATGGTCGATTTGGACTTGGAGCCGTAGGGCACGCGGGCGGTGTCGCCGAAGTAGACGATCGGCTCATACGGCAGCTCCCGCATCACCGCCTTCGCGACGGTGAGGCCTCCGATGCCGGAGTCGAAGATGCCGATGGGCTTGCGGGCAATGCTCATCACGAGCCCTGGCTCACGTCGGGATCGTGCGCGGCCGGCGGCGGCTCCGGCCCGAGCGCGGAGGCGGCATCCGGACGCGGTTCTCCGGCCTGGTTGTAGTGGATGTCTTGCGCGCCGAGCGATTGAATATAGCCGACCACGCCGTCGGCGATGGCTTGGGCGATCGCCTGGCGGTAGGCGGGGGTGGCCATCTTCTCCGCCTCGGTGCGGTTGGAGATATAACCGACTTCGACGAGCACGGCGGGCATCGTCGCCTCCCGCAGGACGACGAAGCGCGCCCCGTGGACGCCGCGGCAGCGCACGCCCAGCCGGTCGCGCATGGAGTGGCAGATGTGGGAGGCCATCTTCACGGAATGCCGGCGGGATCGCGTCAACGCGAGATCCCAGAGGATGCGCTTGATCGTCCAGGTCGGCATCGCCACCTCGGCGGGCCGCACGCTGGGGGGCCACGTCAGCGAGGAGTCGATGACCGACTCGCGGGGATAATAGACCTCGGCGCCGGAGACCTGGCGATTGCGATTGGCGTTGATGTGGACGCTGACAAACAAATCCGCGGGGAGCTGGTTGGCGACCTCGGGCCGGCCGCTGAGCTCGACAAACTTGTCTTGATCCCGCGTCATGACGACTGACAGGCCCGACCGCTCAAGTTCGCTCGAGAGCCGTTTGGCGATATCGAGCGCCATGTCCTTCTCGCGCAGCCCGTAGCGCATCGCCCCGGGGTCATGACCGCCGTGGCCGGCGTCGACGACCACGGTGTGGATGGGCGAGCTGGCGATCCGTCTTGCGGCCGTGGGGGGGCTCGTCACTTGCGCCGTGCGGCTCGGTGCGGTCGTGGCGCAGCCGGACAGCGCCAGGCTCGCCAGCGCGCTAATGAGGATGAACGATGGCGGGTTGGAAGCGGTGAGACGGCGGTAGCAGCCGGTGAGAAGACGCAACGCCACCCGCTCTTCGAGCAAAGACGACGGAATCAACAGCACCTGACCCAACGCAGACTGACGACCAAGGAAGAAGTTGAAACTCCCAGAATGTTTCTTCAACAAGAAAGAACTGGAGGCGGCGGGAGTCGCACCCGCGTCTTCGAATCCAGCGCGTGAGCCCTCTTTAAGTGTACCAACAATCCAGCCGCCGTCCAACGCCTTCGGATTCGTTCGGTTCCGTTCGGAACTGTTTGTGTCGGTTCGGGTTGATTGGAGTTTCCGCATGTTGCTTCAGCAGCCATCGTTCGGGTCTCTTCGGGTTGTTTACGACCATTTCGGTCTCTCTTCTTAGCTGTATCTTAGCGCGGAATGGGCTGGTGTTCCGTCGGTGCGGGCCCACACCCGACTTCGCTCATCTTAGCGCCACCGTCCTTAGCACGCCAGAGGAGCTGCATCGATTGCTGGATCGTCTACATCCGCCCCGCCGTCTCCCACGCAATGGTGAATGGTCTCTGATTCGTCCATGAAAAATGACCTCAATCCGCCATTTTTGTAGGTGCTGTACAGCTGGGGGGCCGGAATAGCCGATAACGCATAGTGAGTACAATGAGGTTCCGTACAACCAGCCGGTAGCGGCCTGTAACGGTAGAGGTAATCTTCTACGAGCTTGGGTGATGATTGGATGTCCAGTTTGAACATGACA
>CAZKNC010000283.1:0-1887 GCA_964553935.1 uncultured Planctomycetia bacterium
GTTGTGTAACCAAACATTTCACCAAGTGGTACAAATGCAGTGATTTCTTTTACCCCAGAGCTTAAATCTTCCATAGTTTCTATACGTCCGCGCTTGGAGTTTAAATCACCAATCACATCACCCATGAAGTTTTCTGGGGTAACAACTACAACTTTCATTACCGGCTCAAGCAGCACTGGTCCGGCTTTTTTAAAGCCCTCTTGGAAAGCCATGGAGCCGGCAATAGAAAAGGCCATTTCGTTGGAGTCTACATCGTGGTAGCTGCCATCGTAAAGCTCTGCCTTAAGGTCTACTACTGGGTAGCCGGCAATAACACCATTGCTCATAGCTTCCTCAATCCCTTTACGAACTGGTTGAATGTATTCCGAAGGAACAACACCGCCCTTGATGGAGTTGATGAACTCAAAACCTTTGCCTGCCTCGTTCTGAGACAAACGCAACCATACATGACCATACTGACCACGGCCACCGGTTTGCTTAACGTACTTGCCTTCTGCTTCAACATTATCTTTACGGAGAGTTTCACGGTAAGCAACCTGTGGCTGACCGATGTTAGCCTCGACATCAAACTCACGCTTCATGCGGTCAACAAGGATTTCAAGGTGAAGTTCACCCATTCCAGATATGATTGTCTGGCCTGTTTCATCATCGACACGGACGCGGAAAGTAGGGTCTTCTTCTGCAAGTCTTTGGAGAGCAATGCTCATCTTTTCTTGGTCAGCTTTGGTTTTTGGCTCAATGGCGATAGAAACTGGTGGTTCAGGAAAGTCTATGCTTTCAAGCACGATTGGATTAGTAACATCACAAAGCGTATGACCAGTAGTTGTGCCTTTTAGACCTACAATTGCTGCAATATCTCCAGCGCCAACTTCCGTCACGTCTGTCCGCTTGTCTGCTTGCAAGCGAACAATACGACCAACACGTTCTTTTGTACCGGTTGAGCTATTAAGCACATAACTACCAGCAACAATTTTGCCAGAATAAACGCGGAAGTAAGCCAGCTTACCTACGAATGGGTCGGTAGTAATCTTGAATGCAAGAGCAGCAAATGGTTCAGTCTCTGATGGTTTACGTTCAATTTTGTCAGCAGATTTAGGGTTTGTACCCCAAGTGCTACCAACGTCTAACGGGCTAGGTAGATAATCATTAACCATATCTAGAACCTTTTCAACAATCACGCCGCGGCCATCACCACCGGTAACAGCATAGAATTTGCCAGTAAGTACGGCTGTTCGGATAGCCTTTTTGATTTCTTCATTCGACAGGCCTTCTTCGCCAACTTCAAAGTACTTTTCTAGCATTTCTTCGTCTTCGGCGACAGCATTCTCAATCAATAAGCTGCGGTATTTCTTAACCTGATCCATCATATCCGCCGGGATTTCAGCTTCAACCAATTCTTTATCTGTAAAATCTTTGTAGGTATAAGCTTTCATATCAACAAGGTCAACAATACCGTTGATTGCTTGTTCGAAACCAATTGGCAGGTGGACTGGGAAAGCGCGTTTACTCAGACGGTTATGAATTGATTCGAGTGATTTGTAGAAATCTCCACCTGTTTGGTTGATTTTGTTAATGAAGCAAATACGGGGAACCCCATATTTGTCAGCCTGGCGCCACACGGTTTCAGATTGGCTTTCAACGCCCATTTTGCCATCAAAGACAACGCAAGCACCATCAAGTACACGCAAAGAACGCTCTACTTCAACAGTGAAGTCAATGTGTCCTGGCGTATCGATAATATTGATTTGGTTACCCTTCCAAAAACAGGTAACAGAAGCGGCGACAATTGTAATCCCGCGTTCACGTTCTTGAGCCATCCAGTCAGTCGTGGTTTCGCCTTCGTGCACAGCCCCAATCTTGTGGTTTAAACCTGTGCGGTACAAGATA
>CAZKNC010000284.1:0-1868 GCA_964553935.1 uncultured Planctomycetia bacterium
CTGTCCCGGCATCCACTGAACGAGGTCCTCGATCACCTGCTCTTTCTGCGGTTCGTTGAAAATCTCGTGGTACAGACCGTCGTAGCGCCGAAACGTGACCGGAGCCGAACGGATCGACCGGGAGAACGCCTCCGTGTGATCCGGGTCACACACCGCATCACTGCCGGCTTGAAGGATCAAGCAGGGGATCCGCAGCTGGTCAGCCAATCGGAAGGAGTTTTTCATGTCCCGATCCAGAGCCACCGCGCAGCGGGCCGTGATCGTTCGGTGGATCCGAGGGTCCCGCACGTAGGCTTCGACCACGAGGGGGTCGCGGGAGAGCTGTTTCGGATCGACTCCGTTTTGGAACGGAAAGAAAGGAAAAAGCCGGGCGGTTCCGGTGACCAGCCAGAATTTCCAGAACGGTGTAGGATATTTCAGTTTCAGCCCCGGAGAAGAGACGGCCACCGCCCGGATTTGATCGGGATGCTCCGCCGCGTAAGCCAGCGCGATCAATCCCCCCAGACTATGCCCCAGCACGACGCGCGGAAGCGAAGGCGTTTCCTGGGCGGTTTTTAGTACCAGGAGATGCAGGTCTGCCGTCAGCTGGCCAAGACCCGTGCAGTCGGCGGGCGCGCCGTCGGAGCGGCCGTGCCCCCGCTGATCCAGGGCCCGGACCGAAAAGCCGCGGGAAGCAAGTTTCCGCGCCAGATCCTCGTACCGGCCGCTGTGTTCGGCGATTCCATGCGTCAGCAGACAAACCGCTTTGGGTACCGCCGCGTTCCACCGCCGGTAGAACAGGCGGGCGCCGTCGCCTGCCGTCAGAAAACCTTCCGAGCTCATTTCTCCTCCGGATACATCGCTTCGATCTGCTCGGCGTACCGCTCGGCCACGAAACGCCGCTTGACCTTCAGCGTCGGGGTAAGCTCTCCTCCGCCTTGCGTGAATGGTTCCGCCAGCAAGGCGGTTTTCTTCAGCTGTTCGAACGGCGCCAATTTCCTGTTCGCGGCTTCCACCCGCTGATCCAGAAGGCGGACGACGTCCGGATGACGGACCAGCTCTTCCGGGGATAAAGCCGGAATGCCCTTTTGGCGGAGCATGCTCCGGATCTTGTCCTGGTTGGGAACGATCAGCGCCGTGAGATACTTCCGGCGGTCTCCGATCACCACGCAGTCGGCGATCAGCGGATCGGCTTTCAGCAGATCTTCCAGATGCTGAGGGGCCACCATCTTTCCGCCCGAGGTCTTCAAAAGGTCTTTCTTCCGGTCGGTGATGGTCAGGAATCCGTCCGCGCTCAATGTCCCGATGTCGCCGGTGTGAAGCCAGTCCTCCGGGTCGATCACTTCCGCGGTGGCTTCGGGGTTCTGGTAATAGCCGCGCATCACGTGCGGTCCTCGAGTCAGGATCTCGCCGTCTTCGGCGATTTTCACTTCCACGCCGGGGAGGGCCTGTCCGACGGTACCGAATCGGAACTGGTTCGGCCGATTGGCGCAGATGACCGGCGAGGTTTCCGTGAGCCCGTACCCTTCGACGATCAGGATGCCTGCGGAATAAAAGAATTCGGCGATGGACTTAGAAAGAGGAGCTCCCCCCGAGATGCAGAAACGCAGGCGGCCGCCCAGCCGCGCGCGCAGTTTCGAAAAAACCAGCCGATCGGCGAGGCGTCCTTGGAGCGAATCGCGCGGCTTTTCTTTTCCGACCTTGAGCGCCCACCGGAAAATCCTTTGCTTCAGCGGCGGGGCGTTTCGAACGGCGGATTGAATCCGTTCGTAAAGTTTTTCGTAGAAACGCGGCACCCCAATGACGACTGTGGGGGCCGCTTCCAGCAGATTTTTCGTGCCGGTGACGTTGATGTCGTAGAAGATTTGCGGATTGGGGGCCCACAGGGC
>CAZKNC010000285.1:0-1096 GCA_964553935.1 uncultured Planctomycetia bacterium
CCGCCGGGCAGAAGGAAACCGTGTTGACCACTCCGATCGAGGTGGCGCTCGGCAACGTCGCGCGGGCGCAGAGGGGGCTGACCTCCCTGGGTATGGGCAAGGTCGATCCGGTGATGCTGGCGCGCGTGCAGAGGATCGGGCAAAAGGTCTCGGGTTTCAGCGACCGGAGGGATGTGACCTATCAATTCGGCGTGGTGAAGGACAAGTCGCTCAACGCGTTCGCTCTGCCGGGGGGAACGATTTATGTGCACAGCGGCCTGGCGGAAAAAGCCGCCGATGATGAGCTGGCCGCGGTGATCGCCCATGAGATCGGCCATGTGGCCGCCCGGCATGCCGCCAAGCATCTGCAGGCGGATCTCGGATTCGCTCTGCTCGTTCAGGCCGCCGGAGCTGCCGGCGGCTCTCCTGAAGCGCTTCGGGTGGCGAACTCCTTTTTCGGACTTCTCCGCAACGGGTACAGCCGGAGCGACGAACTGCAGGCGGATCGCCTGGGAATCCGCTACACGGCGGAATCCGGATTTAACGCCGATGGGATGGTCACTTTTTTTGAGAAAATGCTGGAAGAACATCCGGAAAACGCTCTGGATCAGGCGCTGGTCTGGCGAAGGAGCCATCCGCTGACCAGCGATCGGATCCGGCAGGCCAAGGAGCAGATCCAGCGGCTTGAGAACCAAACCTTCTGCCCCGAATGCGGGCGCGTCTACGGGCCAGAGGCGAAATACTGTCCGAAAGACGGAACCCCGCTGAAGAAAAGGAATCTCCCTCATGGTTAGATTGATGGCGCTGTGGTTTGCCGCGGTGGCGGCGCTGCTGTTCGTCGTCGTGGCGCGGGAAGAGCGGCTGGCCGCTCGAGGCCGGGTTCCTCTGGGCCGTCTGCGCCGGTTCTGGCCGCATTCCGAACGCCGGCGAGCGCCCCGTTACCGCGTGAACTGGATCGTCCGGTACGAGCGGCTGGAACCGCCTCCGACCAACGGCAGCGGCCGCACACGAGATGTCAGCCAGACCGGAGCGGGCCTAACCCTCTCCGAGAAACTGCCGATCGGATCGCTGATCCGGCTGGAGGTGACCGCGCCGGAAAACGGCGAGCCGGTGGAGC
>CAZKNC010000285.1:1106-1851 GCA_964553935.1 uncultured Planctomycetia bacterium
CAGAAGTCGTCTGGCTGAAAGAAGTCCCGTTCCCGGAGAACCAGCCTGGCGTGGTCCGGCAATTCTTCATCGGAATCCGGTTCCGCGGTCTGGAGTCGACCGTCGAACAGCGGATCCTCGAGGCCCTGCGTGGACACCCTTCGTTCTAAACAGTACGCCCGTTCCCGAAGACTTTTCTGGCTGCTGGAGCTGTTCGTGACGGTCGCGGCGATGGCCTGGTTCATCGGGTCGGAGGCCCACCTTCACTGGGCGGCATGGGTTGAGGCCCGTGTTCCCGCCTGGCCGCTTCAAGCGGCTCTTTACGCCGGTCCGATCTGGATCGGCCTGACTCTGCTGCTGTTTCCTTTGAACTGGGCACGCGGTTTTTGGATCGAGCATCGGTTCTCCCTTTCGACCCAAACGTTCCGATCCTGGCTGTGGGATGTCGCGAAGCAGGAGGGGCTGGGGCTTCTCATGGGAGCGCTGATTCTGGAAGGGCTGGTCCTGCTGCTTCGAAAAGATCCCTCGGGGTGGTGGCTCTGGGCCGCGCTGCTCTGGATCGCGTGGTCGGTCGTGCTCACCCGGATCGCACCCCAATGGCTCATCCCGCTGTTTTACAAACAGAAACCGATCGAAAATCCGGAGTTGAAACAGCGGCTGGAACAGCTGCTGGAGCGGTGCGCCACTCCGGTGCACGGCATTTTCGAGATCAACCTCAGCCGGACCACCCGCAAGGCCAACGCTTGCCTGTGCGGAATCGGCGCTT
>CAZKNC010000286.1:0-1848 GCA_964553935.1 uncultured Planctomycetia bacterium
AGACAAAGATCGTCGCCACCGTCGGTCCGGCCTGCGCCGCGGATTCCACTCTGGCTGCTTTGATCCGGGAGGGGACGGACCTGTTCCGCGTCAATGCTTCTCATACGACTCCTATGGGCCTTCGAGAATGGATCCTCCGGGTCCGGAAGGTTTCCGCGTCGGTCAAGCGGCAGGTGGGGATCCTGGTTGATCTGCAGGGGCCCCGCGTCCGGACCGGTCCTCTGAAGAACGGCAAACCGCTGGCTCTTCGGGCCGGCGAAGAGGTGACCCTCTGGACGGGTTCCTTGGAAGGGTCGGGCCTGATCCTCTCGACCCCTTGCCGCGAGTTTCCGAAAATGGTCCGGCGCGGCGACCGAGTCCTGCTGGACAACGGCACGATGGAACTCAAGGTCCTCCGCGTCGAGGCCCGACAGGTGGCTGCGCAAGTGGTGGTCGGTGGGCTGTTGGGAGAAAACAAGGGGATCAATCTTCCCAACGCGCGCGCCACCTTACCGGCCCTGACCGAGAGGGATCTTTCCAACCTCGGGATAGCGGCGGGACTCGAGGTGGATTATGTGGCCCTCTCGTTCGTCCGCAGCGCCTCCGACGTAGCGGACCTCAAGGTCTGGATGAAGCGGCACCATAAGGCGATTCCGGTGATCGCCAAGATCGAGAAGCCGGCGGCGCTGGAGCAGTTGGATGGAATCTTGGCGATGGCGGACGGTTTGATGGTAGCGCGCGGGGACCTCGGGATCGAAATGGGCATTGAGAAGATCCCTTCCGTTCAGAAGCAGCTGATCCTGCGGGCCAACGAGACCGGAATTCCGGTGATCACCGCCACCCAGATGCTCGAAACCATGATCCACAGCCCCCACCCGACCCGGGCGGAGGTCTCGGACGTGGCCAATGCGGTGTTTGACGGAACCGACGCGGTCATGTTGTCCGGGGAGACGGCGGTGGGCAAGTATCCGCTGGAAACGGTTCGGATGATGGCGAGGATTGCGCTGGAGGCGGAACGTCACGGCCCCGCAGCGCCTTCCGGTACCGGGCGGCGGATGGCCGATCCGGTTTACGCGATTACTCAGGCCGCTTACAACGCCGCGACGGCGCTCAAGGCGGCGGCGATCGTGGTCTTCACCCGCTCCGGCAAGACCGCCCAGCTGGTTTCCAAACTGCGGCCGGCTTGCCCTATTCTTGCGCTGTCTTCCTCCGGGGAACCGGCGTCGCGGCTGACTTTATTCCGGGGCGTCATCCCGCTTTCCATCCGTCAATCGGAAAGCACCGACGACATGATCGAAAAGGGGGACGCGGCGATCCTGCGGGCGAAACTGCTTCACAGAGGAGATCCGGTGGTGGTGGTTTCAGGCCGCCAGGCGCTGCCGGGCGCCCGCTACATGACCAAGATCCATCACATCGGGGAACATTAGGAAACTCCGACCGAGCCGACCACTTCGTGCCGAATGCTGTTGCGTCCGGCCGTTTTCACCGCTCCCACCAGATCCGCCACTTTTTTGAGCATGACCTCGGTCGACTCCGGCGGCTGCAGGTAGGTGACTGCACCGATGCTGAAGGTCACCGGCCATTCGTTCTTCTCGACCGTATCCAGTATGTATTTTCGGAGACGCTGCAGCACGATCTGGGCGGCTTCGGATTGAGTCTCGGGAAAGAAAAGAGCGAACTCATCGCTGCCGAGCCGGGCGACCAGGTCGGAGGATCGGACTTTTTCCTGCAGGGTTCGGGCAACGCAGCGCAGAAGGTTGTCGGCGGTTTGATGCCCGAATTGTTCGTTGATCCGGCGGAATTGATCGATGTCTAGGGCGGCCACGGTGAACGGCCTTTTGTACCGCTGAGCCCGCTGGACCTCCGCGC
>CAZKNC010000287.1:0-1834 GCA_964553935.1 uncultured Planctomycetia bacterium
GTCTGTTCCACACTGGTGTTCCGGATTCCGCGGAATCCGACGGCGTTGGCGCTTCTGGGAACGGCACCCGCGCCGGCGATCGCCCGCTCGGCGCAGTTGAGCGGCCGGCCGGCCCCCCGGACTGCGGAAGAGGTCCTGGTGGATCTCTCCGACCGGATCGACGGGGTGCTCGATGCCGGCCCGACGCCGCTGGGGGTTTCCTCCACGGTCGTCGATTTATCCGGGGAAGCGCCTCGGATTCTTCGGGCCGGGAGCTCCAGCGGAGAGATCGAGCAATTTTTGCGCGCTCACCGGACATGACAACCCGTTCGAAGAAAATCCTATTCGTCTGCACCGGCAACAGCTGCCGCTCCGTGATGGCGGAAGGTCTGCTGAGGGCCTTCCTGCAGAGGAAGGAGATTCACAATGTGCAGGTGCTCTCGGCCGGAACCAGCACCATGCCGGGCATGGGCCCCACGCAGGAGACGCTGGAGGTGATGGCCGATTCCGGCATCGACGTCTCGGAGCACCGTTCGCGCCAGCTCTCGCCGGATCTGGTCGAGCTGGCCGACGCGATCTTCTGCATGGAGGAATACCACCGGGATCAGATCCTGGCTCTGCATCCGGAGATGGAGTCCAAGCTCCATTTACTGCGGACCTTCCGGAATCCAACGCCGGTGCCGGACCCGAATATCCCGGATCCGATCGGCCGGCCCAAGCGGATCTATGAAATTTGTCTGGCAACGGTGCGGGAAGGGGTGGAGCGGATCCTTCAATGGCTGGAGGAGCCCTAGGATGAAGATCGCGATCGGCACCGACCACGGCGGGTTTTCACTGAAAGCTCTGCTGATCCGCCGTTTGAAAGCGGCCGGCCACCGGGCGGCCGACATGGGCACGATGTCGCCGGAGCCGTGCGACTATCCGCTGATCGGCGCCAAGGTCGCTGAAGCGGTCAGCCGGGGTAGGGCGCGGCTGGGTGTGCTACTCTGCAAGAGCGGCGGCGGCATGGCGATCGTGGCCAACAAATTTCCGGGGGTGCGGGCGGTCGTCTGCGAGACGGTCTCTTCCGCGCACCACGCCCGCGAGCACAACAACGCCAACATCTTGGTCTTGGGAGCGGAGGGCTTAAGCTCCCGCGAAGCGGTCCGGATTCTTCAAGAATTCCTGAAGACCCCCTTTGCCGGCGGCCGGCATGCCCGGCGGATCCGGCAGATCACGCAAATCGAAAAACAAATACGGAGAACATTCCCGCATGTTTGATCATCTGAAAAAGACCGACCCCGACATTTATCAATCCATCGTGCGGGAAGTGCACCGCCAGCAGGACCACCTGGAGCTGATCGCCAGCGAGAACTTCACCTCCTTGGCCGTGATGGAAGCGATGGGTTCCGTGATGACCAACAAGTACGCGGAAGGGTATCCGGGAGTCCGGTGGTACGGCGGGTGTGAGTTTGTGGATCAGGCGGAAGCGCTGGCGATCGAGCGGGCCAAGGCCCTGTTCGGCGCCGAGCACGCCAATGTTCAGCCGCACTCGGGCGCTCAGGCCAATATGGCTGTTTACTTCGCCTGTCTCAACCCCGGTGACACCATCCTGGCCATGGATCTTGCTCATGGGGGTCACCTGACCCATGGCATGCGCCTGAACTTCTCCGGCAAACTCTACAAGGTCATCAGCTACGGCGTTCGCCGCGATACCGAGCACATCGACTTCGATCAAGTGGCTCGTCTCGCCCGAGAACACAAGCCCAAGTTGATCGTAGCCGGGGCCAGTGCTTACCCACAGGAAATCGACTTCGCCCGGTTTGCCTCGATCTGTGCCGAAACCAAGGCGCTTTTCATGGTCGACATGGCCCAC
>CAZKNC010000288.1:0-1817 GCA_964553935.1 uncultured Planctomycetia bacterium
GGCGACCGGAAAACTTATCAAATGGATTTCGCCAATCGCAAAGAAGCCATGCACGAAATTGCACTCGACCTGGAGGAAGGCGCGGACATTGTCATGATTAAACCCGCGCTGGCTTATTTGGACGTCATCCGCGAGGCCGCTCAAAGATTCGACGCGCCGGTTGCCGCTTATTCCGTGAGCGGGGAATATTCCATGATCAAGGCCGCCGCGGAAAAGGGGATGATCGATGAAAAAAATACAGTCATGGAAACCATGACCGCTTTCGCGCGCGCCGGCGCCGGGATTTTTCTCACCTATTACGCCAAGCAAATCGCGCTTTGGCATCAACAGTCCCGCTTCGAATTTTTATCTGCCGTTAAAGATTGATTCGACAGCGGACTTCCTCGGCAAGTTTTTAACGAATTTTCATCAGACTTCAGATCAGCCTTAAAACCCGGCCGCATCATAGATTTCTTTGGGATGTGATAATTTGCATTAAAAACGTATAATCAGTATTACGATGAAATCCAGACTCATTCCTCCTGAAAGAAAAGCGATTACATCATTAAAAGATTATCTCCAATTGGGAGGGCTGCGGGGTCTTGAGAAAGCCCGCTCTCTGGATCCTAAACAAATTATTGAAATCATAAAACAATCAGGGCTTCGCGGCCGGGGCGGCGCAGGATTTCCCACAGGAGAAAAATGGGAATCGGTTTTTAAGCATCATTATCCTAAAAAATATGTTTGCGGCAATGGAGCGGAAGGGGAGCCTGGAACTTTCAAAGACCGTTATTTGATGCGGAAGAACCCTTATCAGCTTCTCGAAGGGATTGCCATTGCGGCACATACCCTCAAGGCGGAAAAATCATTTGTTGCGGTCAAGAGAACGTTCAAACCGGAAATCGAAGCGCTTACTCATGCGCTTGAAGAACTGGTGCATGAAAATATAATTACCAAAGAGCTCATTGAAATATCTTTCGGCCCTGATGATTATCTTTTTGGCGAAGAGAAAGGCCTCATGGAAGTTCTCGAAGGCAAAAGGGCCCTCCCCAGACAATTGCCTCCTCACGAGGAAGGGCTTTTCCGTACCGCCGGTTGTCCCAATCCCACCCTGGTCAATAATGTCGAAACCTTTTCGAACATTCCGCATATTCTCGCCCGGGGTGCCGGTTGGTACCGGGAAATCGGGACACAAACATCGCCGGGGACAATGCTTTTTACCTTGTCGGGAGATATCAAACACCCCGGGATTTACGAACTTCCGATGGGGACCCCTTTTCGTGAATTAGTGAATCAATATGGCGGCGGGGCATCGGCAAATCGCCCGCTGCGCTTTGCCTTTTCCGGCGTTTCCAATCCCGTGCTTCCGGAGGCGAAATTCGGGACTCCTTTAGATTTTGATGCCATGAAGCAGGCGGGCAGCGGGATTGGCTCAGGAGGTTTTATTGTTTATGATGAGACCGCCTGCCCCGTCAAAATTTCTTCTGTTTATTCGTGGTTTCTTTCGATGGAATCCTGCGGCCAATGTGTTTCCTGTAAAACCGGATGTGATGAGATAACAAAAAGGCTTAACAATCTTGAAAATCGTTCCGGAAAAAGCGAAGACCTTGAAGAAATCAAAAAACAATTGGATAAGGTTGAAACCGGCAGGCTTTGTTATCTTGCCGCCGAAGAAAATTTGCTGGTTCGAAGTATTTGCCAAATTTACTGGGAAGATTTTCTTACCCACGTCAAAAAGCCATGCCCTTCTAAACGTGCAATCCTTTTGCCCAAAATAGAAGATTATGATGAGGCGAAAGGCCAATTTTTGTACGACACCGCCTATAAAGGGAAATCCC
>CAZKNC010000289.1:0-1807 GCA_964553935.1 uncultured Planctomycetia bacterium
GATCCGGATGTCCAGGTCGCCCCGTTCCGCCCAGGCGGAAGCCAGCCAGGTCACGCTTTCCATCGCGAACAAGTGCGCGCTCATCCAGCCCAGCTTCGCCGCTACCGCCTCGTGCTCGCCGATGGAATTGCCCCACTGCTTGCGCTCCACCGACCATTCCCGCGCGATCTGCAGACAGCGCTTGACGCCGCCGATCGAGCCGGCCGGCAGAGTCAGACGCCCGGTGTTCAGCGTCATGAGTGCGAGCTTCAGCCCCCGCCCCAGCCCCCAAATAATATTCTCCTTGGGCACCCTCACGTTGTTGAACCGGAGCAGGCCGTTCTGGATCCCCTTGAGCCCCATGAAATCGCACCGGTGCATCACCTCCACGCCCGGCATGTTTCGTTCCACGATGAACGCGGTGATCTGCTTGCGCGGCTTGCCGCCGATGGCCCGCTCCGGCGTCTGCGCCATCACCACCAGCACGTCGGCCACCGGCCCGTTGGTGCACCAGAGCTTCTGCCCGTTGATCAGGTACGATGCTCCGCCGTCGATCGGCATGGCGGTCGTGGCCATCTTGGCCGGGTCCGATCCCACATAAAGCCCGGTCAGCGCGAACGCCGAAATGGCCCCGCTGGAAAACTTCGGCAGGTATTTCTTCTTCTGCTCGTCCGTCCCGAACATCTTCAGCGGCTGAGGCACGCCGATCGACTGGTGCGCCGACAGCCAAACCGCCGTGGAACCGCACCAACTGGCGATCAAGGCGATCGCCCGGTTGTAATTGATCTGCGAAAATCCGAGCCCGCCGTACTCCTTGGGGATCTTCATCCCGAAACAGCCCATCCTCGCCAGGCCCTGGATCACCTGCGGGGGAATCTCGCCGGTTTTGTCGATCTGGTCGGCATCGACGTTTTTCTTCAGGAAGGCTTCGAGTTGGGCGAGGAACGCGTCGCCGATCCTGCGGTCCTCTTCCGGCTGATCGGAATACGGAAATAATTGCGGGGTCAGAACCTTCCCGAGGAAAAGCTGGCCGGCGACGGTCGGACGTTCCCATTTCGTTTCCCGGGCCGCTTCCACAACCTCCAGCGCCTCCATGGCGCCGGCCAAACCGCCTTTCGGAGTGGGTTCCATGATTCGCCAAGTATATCACAGCGCCCCTCTACCCAGAACGCCCGGCATGCTCCATGCCTTCCATTTTTAATTATTATTTTTTACTATTGACAAATTGCTATTTATGCAATATATTTGGAATCAACTAGGAGGAACGACGCCATGAAGACACGGGATCTCCCCGACCCTGTGAAATGGATTGGACGCCCCAGCCGCAGAATCGCCTTACTGACGCTCACCGCATTTATCTTTTCGCAAATCCTCCCCGTCCAGGCCCTGGCCGACGGCGAAGAGCTTCCCCGCTGGCTCCTGCGGGAAGAAGGGGGCTGGCTGTCCGCCGATCAGGCGAAAACCCTGCACCGCGCCGACCAGGAGCTTCTGGCCTTTTTGAATTCTCTTCAAAGCACCCAGCAAAGAATCGTCACCCGATCCGAGTCCGGGGTAGAAGCGCTTCATGTGGACGGCTCTCTGCTCGTCGGCCGGGACGCACAGGAGAACCTCCTGTTCACCCCCACGTTCGATGACGCCCAGCAGATCCAGAACGGCACGCTGGTTCGCGCGGACGGAACCCTGCAGATCTTTCAATCCGGGCGCCTGACCCGGCAGGTGGACGCGCTCGGGACCGAAACCTTCTTTCGGATCGACAGCCGGGCGGACTATGAAATCGCCCCGGACGGGATCCGCACCGACTACAGCTACTCTTTTTCGGAAGAGGGCT
>CAZKNC010000290.1:0-1798 GCA_964553935.1 uncultured Planctomycetia bacterium
CAAGACGGTTTCTCCGTGTTTTACAGTCTGATCGCCCAGCGGCTTCTCACTCGTAGGACGATCGAAGTTGGCCGAAAAGCCGGATTTCCTTCCGAAGAAGCGGAAGAGGCGCACCGTCTGTTTTTGCGTCTTCGACACGCGCTGCGGGGCATCTCTACAAAAACGAGAAATCGATTTCTCCGACACCGGGTTCTGGAGCGATTGGTAGAGCTGGAAGATGATTACGCCAGTTATCTGTTTTCGCTGGCGAGCTTCAAGCAAAGGGATCATCGATTCATCGAGACAGCCAAAGACGCTCTGGACAGGCTCCAGAAAGAATTCCAGGTTAAAGGAGAGCTGGAAAGATTTCGGGCGGAGACCCGCAGGCGGTTTGGGCTGTTCGAACCCCCGCCGGCCATGGGTGGACTGGAAGAATCCTTTATAGAAGGGGACGAGTTGGTGTTGAACCGGCTGGCCGATTGGCTGAAGAACAAGCTCAATGATCTTCGTCATTCCGATCCAGGTTCTCCGGAGGTAAAGCAAATTTTCCTGGTCGGTTCCGCGCTGTATATGAGCGATGAACAAAATCGTCTGCCTCTTGCCGCATTGAGGAAAAAACTGGTGGGAGATCTCGACGTTCAGATTCTTTATGACCCTGGAAGCGGAAACCGTTTTGATGAAAGCCAATGGGTGGAGATCGAAAGGGATCTCCAGGCCGAATTAGGAAAAGCCGGGGCAGATCTTCCCGGCGGGGTTGATTGGGATCTTTGGTCCAACTCCGCTGACGATTGGATGCGGGATGGCCGGAATTTCCTTCTGACCGCTTATACCAGCTCGGATTACGGCACTTTTAATTTCTTCCGAAGCGGATGGGTTCTCTCTCAAAAATGGAATAAAACATACCACTCGCTGGACGTTGCAAAGACCTATCTTGCTTTGGAGTTATGGGCCGGAGATTTGGATTGGTATCGTTTTGCGAGAGATCGATTGCTGTTAGCTGACGATCCGGAAAAGGAAGCGTTCGAAGTTCTGGATAAAGCCTACCGGGCGGGCAGGAAGGGGGCGTTGCTCAAAGCGCTTTCTTCAAAGCAAAGGGGGAAAACCCGCGCTCTCGTCGAACGGCGCCGGAAAGAAAAAATCTTCGGAGTGGTTGCCGGGCTGGAGGAGAGGCCGGGAGCGTTGATTTCTGTTGGGGACCGTACCATTTCGCCGGATGCATCCATTGCAAGAGGAGAACCGGTGACGCTCCCCTCTCAAGGGCCTGCGAATCGGGTGATCCTCCCGGGGGGCTATTGGGTTTGGGTCAATGGCGAGAAACCGTATTTCAATCCGACGACTCAGCGGTGGGGAGCATTGGTGGATCTTCGATTCATGGGTACGAAGCACCCTGTTCAGGATACAAACGTAGAGGGGCTGAAAGCTCTTTGGGAATTCCGTGTTGTCGATGCGGATCAGGTAGATCGTCACTCGGAATGGCAGACGTTATCTCGCATCACCGATCTGGGATGGTCGTTACAAGACGAAGACCAGGATTCGTATCATCTGGCGGCTGCGTTTGATCTGAAGGATTGGTGGGATTTCGGACCGCCGACTGCCGTGGCTCCCGGTCCGGTGAGGATCTACATCGAAGTAAGACAGAAAACACCGCCTATTCCGGTCTTGCCTGGGGAAACTGTTGCCAAGACCCTTCCCGCTCCTGATCAGGCCGGGCTGGAGGAGACTCCGGATTTGGAGGATTTGCTTGCCTCGGCAGAGGTTGTTGAACGGAAGGCGGGAGCGGAAACGGTCCCGATGCTTCAGGTCAGCGCCGGGGTCCGCC
>CAZKNC010000291.1:0-1788 GCA_964553935.1 uncultured Planctomycetia bacterium
TAGGAGTCCTGCGCGGGGTGGCGCCGGATGCCGAGCAGCGCTTCCGGAAGGTTGACAGCCCGGTATTTTTTCGTGAAGCGGATGAACATCTCCCGGTCCGCGGCGTACCGGTAGCGCTCATCGTAGCCGCCGGCGTCCAACAGCGCTTCCCGTCCGATGACCACGCTGCCGTGGATCAGCCCTTGCCCCAACAGCGCCGCCCGGCGGATCTCTTCTTCCCCATCCGGGCGCTTGACGATGTTCCGAACCACCTGGGGGTCCCCATTGAACTCCCAGACGGCTGTTCCGACGCACTGGACGCCGGGGAACCGCGCCAGGGCCTTCATCTGCTCTTCAAGCCGGTTGGGAGAGGAGAAATCATCGGCATCCATCCGGGCGATCCAGGGGGAGACGGCCCTCCGAAGCCCGATGTTGAGCGCCGCGGTCTGCCCCACATTGCGGGGCAGAGACAGCAGCTCGATCCTCGGGTCGGCCATGGAGCGGACGATCTCCGGCGTGGAGTCCGACGAAGCGTCATCCACAATCAGGAAACGGAAGCTGGGATAGCTCTGCCCCAGGATGCTCTCGATCGCCGTCGGAAGATACGGGGCATCGTTGTACACGGCCATCAGGACCGTCACGGGCGCGTCCACGGTCCCCCCTGAGATGCCCCGCGGGCCCGATAAACGGCGTAGCTATAGTGGATGGTTTTCTGGAAGATGCTGTCAAACAGCGGGGTACCGCTGTCCACCAAGTCCATTCCCAGGGATTCTCCATAAGATAAACTGCTGTTTTCCTGGTATTCCGGCTGCGCTCTTCGGTCCAAGCCGCGAGTGGAGGTATTGACCGAGAAGAAGGATCGGCAGCTCTTTCCGATGAGGCGGAGATATTCCTCAGCCTCCGACACCTCCATCTCTCCGAGGGAATGAACGTTCACCGCCAGGTCGAAAGAGATGCCCACCGATTCCTTTTCCCAGGGAGGCAGATACACGACATGGTACTGGTCCAAAGCGTGGTTCAGGTCCCGCCCAAGTTCCAGGTATCTCTGATAGGTGCAGATCTTTGCGCCGGCCTCCGTGTAGAGACGGTAAGGACCCCGCGCGTGCATTCCTGGCAGATCGAGGATCACCATACGCGCTCCCTCCAACAACAGCAGCGCCGCCAGCTGGGCTCCGCCGGCGCCGATTTCCAGGACCCGCAGGGGACGGGACGCGGGGCGAACCGCCTCGAGGGCCGGCAGGAGGATCAGCTTCTCCTCCACCGCCCGAAGATCGGCGTTGAGCCGGTGCCCGTCCAGCGTAAAGTAGCGGCTGTTGAGCCCCGTGAATAACCCTTCGAAGCTTTTGACCCGTTCCCGCAAGTGATCGTAGAGGACGAGAGTTCGCAGTACCTCCTCGATGACCGACTCCAGCGAAAGGGTTTGAGGTGAGAAGGTCTTGTAATTCAGGGCTCCCGCGTGGTTGAAGATCCGTGGATTCGCTTTTTCGATATTGGAGACAATTTCCTCATCGAAGCGGGTCCACATCGCGCCGACTCCATATCCGCTCCTGCGCTTTTCCTCCCGCAGGAATCTTAAATTTTCCTGAAGGTCTTTCACCTGTTCGGCATCCGCCGGAGAAAGTTCCCGCAAATGCCCAGTGAAATTGCCGGTTGCCTGGTACTCCGTGAAAAACCGAAGAAGGCGGGGGTCTTGGAGATAGGCGGAATGGTTCAGGCGAATGACAGCCCGGTTTCCTCCATCTGAATAACGGATCGCTTGCTGGGCCGATGCAGCCTCTTCCAGAACACGCCGGATCAGAGAACGCAGCA
>CAZKNC010000292.1:0-1783 GCA_964553935.1 uncultured Planctomycetia bacterium
GCTTTGCCACGAGTGGCTCAGGCAGAAGACACGCACCCAAGACATCGCGAGTTTACAAGAAATGCCATGTCAAAATCAATCGTTTTCCGGTTGGTACATTTCAGAATTGGCCGCACGGACTCCGGCCGCAGACATTCGCGCGACTTTTCCCCAAAAAACGCTCGCTTCGTACCAGTGACCGGAATCAATCGCACATCCCGACGGATCACGAAACAGCGTTACCGAATCGCCTGACTCGGTTTGATCGTCATCCGTCTCTTTCTCTTCACCGCGAGTCACCCCCGATTGGCGGCGGTTACTCTCCTTTTCGGTGACAGAAATCCGGCTCATCCGGGAAATGCGTACCTATCATTCAGCGATCAGCAGGTACGCATTCCCCCGATGGGCCATAATTTTGGCTCATCCGGGAAATGCGTACCTACCCTTGAAGTAAAACGGACATGCTGTTCTGGTTTGGGGTTGTATCAATCACCTTGGAACCAGGAGAACCAGCATGTCCGACCGTCTGTTGTACCTGATGTGGGGGATTCGTGGCTACTCTGTCGCGGAATCGGAAAGGGTGATCGACTCCATGACCGTACTGCTGAGCCTGGTCCCGTTGCGCAGCGTGCTGCGCTGTTCGCAGTGCGGCTCCCGGGACGTGATCCGCAAGGGAGAAAAGCTGCGGCTGTTTCTGGCGACGCCCGTGGGCCGGCGGCAGGTGTACTTCGAGGCGGCCATTCCCCGCGTGGGATGCAACCAGTGCGGCCTGATCCGCCAGGTGCGGATTCCCTTCGCCGAGGAGAAGCGCCGCCATACCCGGCAGTTCGCGCGGTACGCGCTGGAACTGGCCCGGCTCACGACCACCCAGATGGCGGCGGACCATCTGGGGGTCTCGTGGGACACGATCCGCGACATCGAGGCCCGGCACTTGGGTCGGAAGTATGCCCAACCGAAGCTGCGACACCTGAAGCATCTGGCGATCGACGAGATCTATCTCGGCAAACGGCTGAAGTTTTTCACGGTGGTTCTCGACCTGGACAGCGGGGCGATTGTGTTCATGGGCCGCGGAAAAGGGGCCGAATCGCTGGCTCCCTTCTGGAAGCGGCTGCACGGATCGCGGGCGAAGATCAAGGCCGTGGCTGCCGACATGTCCCCCGCTTATGCGTTGGCCGTGCGGAAGAACCTTCCCGACGCCGTGCTGGTCAACGACCGCTTCCATGTCATCAAACTCTACAACGAGATGCTCACCGACCTGCGGCGGGAACTGTATCGCGAGGCGACGAGTCTGTTTCAGCGGAAGGTCCTCAAGGGCACCCGTTGGCTCTTGCTCAAGCGGCCCGAGAACCTCAACAAAAAGCACCGCGAACCGCAGCGTCTCCGCCGGGCACTGGAGCTGAACCAATCGCTGGCCATTGCCTACTACCTGAAGGACGATCTGAACCGCTTCTGGCAACAGCCGGACAAACGGACCGCGGCCCGCTTCCTGGACGACTGGATCCGCGACGCCTTGGCCTCCGGCATCCGGCCGCTCATCAAATTCGCCAAGACCTTGGCCTCGCGCCGCGGCGGACTGCTGGCATGGTATCGCTACCCGATCTCCACCGGACCCTTGGAAGCCGTCAACAACAAAATCCGCCTGCTGCATCGCCAAGCCTTTGGCTATCGTAATCCCGAATTCTTCCGACTCAGGCTCTTTGCGCTTCATACGAGTAGGTACGCATTAGTCGGATGAGCCAGAAATACTTTCCAGCACAGGAAGCATTAATGATTGGAAATCTGGAATACTCATCGTTCGGTCAAT
>CAZKNC010000293.1:0-1771 GCA_964553935.1 uncultured Planctomycetia bacterium
CGAAATCGAACTGCCGGTCGAGGACGCTTCCGTTGATTTCCACCAGCGCCGCCGGACAGGCGCGAATCACCCAGGTCCGGTCCCCGAACGGTTCCATCTCAAAACCCAGCCGGTTCAGCAAAGGCAGAGAGCGCCCGAACAGCTCCATTTGGCGGGGGTGGATCTCGAGCGCTTCCTCCAGAAAAAGCATCTGCCGTTCCGGCTGATCCGACTGCAGGTTTTTCAGAAGGGCTTCATACATCACCCGCTCGTGAGCCGCGTGCTGATCGACCAGAACGAAGCCCTCTTCCGTTTCCGCCGCCAGGAACGTCCGGTGCAGCTGGCCCAGAACCCGGGTGATGCGAAGCTTGTCTTTGATTACAATCGGCTGGGATTCCGTTTCAAGCGGTACCGCCTGCGTCCGAAGGGTCGGGTGATCGAAAACCGACCAGGAAACCGGAGAAGGGGCCGAAGCCGTCTGCAGGCGGTAGTCGCGGGCCGGCGCGGAAAGATTCAGGCTCGGGGCCAGATCCGCGGAACGGCGCAGGCAGTCCCGGACGGCCTGCTGGATAAACCGGGACACCTCCGCTTCATTGGAAACGCGGACTTCCTGCTTGGCCGGATGCACGTTCACATCCACCCGGCTCAAATCCAATTCGATGAAAAGCGCCGCGACCGGGCAGCGTCCTTCCATCAACAAGCCGTGATAACCGGCCTGCAGCGCGTAGCTGAACGGAAGCGCCCTCACCCATCGGCCGTTGACGAACGTCTGGATCTGACTGCGGTTGCCGCGGGTCAGCGCCGGCTTGGCTAATAATCCGGAAGGACGGTTCCCGCCCTGCTCCGCCTCCAATTCAAGAAAATTCTCGGCCGCCGGCTCACCCAACAGGGAATTCAAACGGGGAAGAAGCCGTTCAGTCGGCAGGAGGTCCAGCAAAACCTTCTCATCCGCGCGCAGGAGGAACCGGACCCGGGGCGAAGCCAGCGCGGCGCGGGAAACGACGTCCAGGATGTGGCCCGCTTCGGTCGATTCCGCCTTGAGAAATTTCCGGCGGGCCGGCGTGTTGAAAAAAAGGTCCCGGACCTCGACGGTGGTGCCGGCCCGGCACGGGTGCTCCTGCACTCCTTTGAGAACCCCCCCTTCGACCACCACCTCGGTCCCGACGGCGGAACCGACTGTACGGTGCGCCGAGGCGCCTGGCGCGGCTTCCTCTAGCCGCAGCCGCGTAATCAACCGGCATCGAGAGACCGCGGCGATGCTGGGAAGGGCCTCCCCCCGGAAGCCGAACGAACGGATCCGGCTTAAATCCTCCAGCGCATCGATCTTGCTGGTGGCATGCCGTTGAAAGGCCAGACGGGCATCCTCCGGATCCATCCCCCGCCCGTCATCGGAGACGCGGATCAAGCTGTGCCCGCCGTGCTGAATTTCAACCGTGACGGAGCCGGCCTGCGCATCGAGTGAATTCTCAAGAAGCTCTTTGACGATCGAAGCCGGCCGTTCGATCACCTCGCCGGCGGCGATCTTGTTGGCCACGAGCTCCGGAAGAAGGCGGATCTTTCCCATTACGACACCCGCTCTTCGATCCTGCTCGTCGCTTTGCGGTTCTCCTGTTCGAGAACCTGCAGGATTTGCGCCGCGCGGTCGGTGACCTCCCGCGGAAGGCCCGCCAGCTGAGCGACGTGGATCCCGTAGCTGCGGTCCGAGCTTCCCGGCACCACTTTTCTGAGAAAGAGGACGCTTCCGCCGGTTTCCCGCACCGTCATCGTGTAGTTCTTGACCTGCGGCAGCTCC
>CAZKNC010000294.1:0-1767 GCA_964553935.1 uncultured Planctomycetia bacterium
CCATTATCGGTGAGCGGGATCGAACGATTACCAGACGGATGGTAGGCGTGGTGCGCAGGAGAGTTGTGCCAGTGCCTGGTGGAGGGAAGGCGCGCGTCTCTTTTGTCCACGTCAAGGATGTAACCAGAGCCATGATTCTTGCTAGCGAGAGTGAAACCGCGGTGGGGAAGGTGTACAACGTGGAAGGGTTTTCCGCCCCCATCCGGGAAGTCGTACAATTCTTTATCGAGGCAGTTGGGAGTCGGGCCAGGATCGTTAACATTCCTTATCTGGTTGCGTATGGGGGAGCGCTTATGATTGACGGGTTTTGTGCGGTTGTCAGAGGTCCCCATCCTCCCATCCGTGCCAGGAAAGGTTTGCAACAGGTAACCCGAGATTGGGTTTTTGATACGACGAGAATCAAGACTGACCTGCATTTTGAGTCTCGCTATGGCCTGGAAGAGTCATTTACGCAAGCCATTCGCTGGCAATTGGCACGTGGATATTAGAGTAATTTTCGTGTGGGTGTACCGAGATATTGCCGCCCGTGTGGTTCTCTACCGGTAAAAATCCCCTGAGGCCCCCTTTAGCAAAGGGGGCAGCGCGCAGCGCGGGGGATTTGTGAAGGAGGCACGAGAATTGTGGTAAATGCAAGCGCAAGCTGCTCTAAGCCTATGACCGTATTGGTCACGGGAGCAAACGGATTCGTCGGCAGCTTCTTGGTGGAAGAGCTCTTGCACAGAAATCACCAGGTGCGCTGTTTCGTTTTGGCTGGTGAACCGTTGCGGTGGCTGAAAGATTTGCCAGTTGAGATTCTTTATGGCAATATTTGCCAAATTGAGACGCTGGAGGGGGCGGTTGAAGGGGTCGATTGGATTTATCATCTGGCCGGCGTGAAAACCGCCTGGGATGAGACCAGCTATTTTCGCATCAATTTCCACGGGACAAAAAATGTCTGGGAAGCCGCCTGCCGCAGGAATCATCAGCTGAAAAGGTTTATCTACGTCAGCAGTCAAGCTGCGGCTGGTCCAAGTCTGGATGGCCACCCCATAAGCGAAGAAACGGCGTGCCGGCCGGTCACCTCCTATGGAAAAAGCAAATGGGCGGCAGAGGAATATTTACAAGCGCGCGGCCATGAAATCCCCTTCACAATTCTCCGCCCCTCGTTCATTTACGGACCGCGGAATCTGGAGACGAAACTGCTCTATGAAATAATAAGGTGGGGGATAGTCCCTACCATTCGTCATCACGACCCCTATGTGAACATCATTCATGTTCGTGATGTAGTGGAGGGTATCATCTTAGCCGCCGAACATGAACAAGCGTGCGGGCAAATCTATTTCATCACCAGTCCGGAGCGGTACACCTGGCAAGAAATTATCGAGCAAGCCTTGAGAATACGAGATAAAAAAGGATGGATGGTCCCCGTTCCCTGGACCGGCATCAAGTTCGCCGCCACTATGATGAAGTCATATAAAAAACTGAGGAGGCAACCTTTCAGCTTGATCGACGAGAAAGTACAAGAGTTGCGGCAGAAGCACTGGGTGTGCAGCGGCCAAAAGGCCAAGCGGGAACTGGGATTTGCGCCCAAGATCTCTTTAGCCGAAGGTCTGCGGCAGACCATACAGTGGTATGAGGGGAGAAGGCGGTGAAAGCGAGTTCCCTGGGAATCATGTGTTGCCCGACCTGTGAAGGCTCCCTAGTTTTGCAAGGGCAGCCCGCTGATGGCGTTATTGCCGGCGGTACCCTCTCCTGTGAAGGATGTCAGAAAAACTTTGCCATCAAGGA
>CAZKNC010000295.1:0-533 GCA_964553935.1 uncultured Planctomycetia bacterium
TGGAAGATTTGCTCGTGATATAATGCTTCGACTTTGCTCAGCATCCTTCGAAGCATCCTGAGCCGGGTCGAAGGATTTTACCATGATGGAATTCCCGAAAAATTTTCTCTGGGGCGCCGCGACATCCTCCTATCAGGTCGAAGGCGATAATGCCAACGCCGACTGGTGGTCCTGGGAGAAGCAGGCGGGAAAAGAAAACTCGGGCCAGGCCTGCCGCCATTATGAAATGTATGGACAGGATTTCGACCTGGCCAAAGGCCTGGACCATAATGCCCATCGCCTGTCCATTGAGTGGAGCCGTATCGAGCCCAAAGAAGGGGAATTTTCCCAGGAAGAAATAAAACATTACATCGACGTGGTCTGCGCCTTAAGGGCGCGTAACATTGAGCCGATGGTGACCTTGCATCATTTCACCAATCCCTTCTGGTTTAGCGCGTCAGGGGGCTGGACACACCGGCGTTCGGTCGAGCGTTTCCTGCGTTACTGCGATGTGGTGACGCGCGTTTTGGCCAGGCATGTCCATTTTTGGATCA
>CAZKNC010000295.1:543-1766 GCA_964553935.1 uncultured Planctomycetia bacterium
GCGAATGGACCGACCTCGCCACCAAGGTCGTCACGATTTATTTCTCGCACGCCTATCTGTTCGGCGTATGGCCCCCGCAGGAAAAATCCTGCCTGAAAGCAAAGGCGGTGCACGACCATCTCCTTGCGGCGCATATCCAGGCCTATCCCTTGATCAACAAAATTTATAGAGAACAAAATCTGCCCAAGCCCTGCATCAGCATTTCCCAACACATGTCGGCCATGGTCCTGTGCGCGGACAATTTCAGGAACCGTTTCGCGGCCCGTCTGCGGGACCAGTGGCATAACTTTGAGATCCTCGACAAACTCACGCGGCATAAAACCCTGGATTTTATCGGGGTCAATTATTACTCGCGTCATTTGGTGGATGCGTCCAGCTGGTGGTTCGGCAATTTGCTCATGGAAACGGGCCAGAGCCATGCTGAGGCGGTCCAAAAGAATTCCCTGGGCTGGGACATTTATCCCAAGGGGCTGTATCAGGTGCTTTTAAAGCTCAAAAGATACGGCCTTCCGGTCATGATCACCGAAAACGGCATTTGCACGTCCGACGACGATTTGAGGTGGGAATTCCTGTTGGCCCACTTAAAGAGCGTTCACCGCGCCATGCAGGAGGGCGTCAAGGTCACAGGATACCTGTACTGGTCTTTGATGGACAATTTTGAGTGGGACAAGGGTTTCGGCCCGAGATTTGGGTTGATCGGTATTGATTATAAGACTTACCAGAGAACTGTCAGGGAAAGCGCCAGGAAGTTCAGCCAGGTCTGCAAAACAGGCGTTCTGCCTGTCGACCCGGATTGAGGAATTGGTTAAGTGCGAAAAAATAGCGTAGCGCCGTTGGTATGCGCGATCTTATTTTTAACAGGAGGAGCGATCATGGCCCGTGAGACCGTCCGTATCTATGATGCCGCCAGCGGGACGTATCAGCAGGTGGAGAAGGTGGAAAAGACGCCGCAGGAATGGAAGAAGATATTGACGCCCGAGCAATACCGCGTGACGCGCGAGCACGGCACCGAGGCCGCCTTTTGCGGGCTGCCGACGAAAAACCACACAAAAGGCATTTACAAATGCGTCGGCTGCGGCACGGACCTGTTTAAGGTGGACAATAAATTCGAGTCCGGCACCGGCTGGCCGAGTTTCTGGCAGCCCGTGGATGGGGCCAATGTCGCCTATGATGAGGATGACACCTTCGGCATGCGCCGCGTCGAAGTGCATTGTGCGCGCTGT
>CAZKNC010000296.1:0-1765 GCA_964553935.1 uncultured Planctomycetia bacterium
CCTGGCTCCCATGACGCTGGCCAACGCCGGCTTGCTCAAGGGCAAGAAAGCGACGATCTGGAAGGACGCGGTCGGCGACTTCAAATCCAAAGGGGTGGTTTACACCGGTGCTTCGGTGGAGAAGGATGGGGTGGTGATCACCGGTTCCGGCCCGGACGCGGCGGAGGCATTCGGGCGGGCGCTGGTGGAGGCGCTGAAAAAATAGCTTCTTTCATCCTGGCGGTCGATCAGGGCACCACCGGCAGCCGTGCCTGTCTGTACGACCGGAACGGGAGAGTAGTCGCCTCGGCCTACCGGGAGATCCGCCAATATTTCCCGAAACCCGGCTGGGTCGAGCACGACCCGGAAGAACTCTGGTCCAGCACCCTTTGGGCGATCGGGAAGGTCCTCTCCCAGCGATCTGTACAATCCTCTCAGATCGCCGGCCTCGGCATCACCAACCAGCGGGAAACCACCCTCTTGTGGGACCGGAAGACCGGCCGGCCGGTTCACCGGGCTATCGTTTGGCAGGACCGCCGCACCACCGATCTCTGCCGCCGGCTGAAAAGCCGCGAACCCACCGTTCGCCGCGCCACTGGTTTGGTCCTGGACCCTTATTTCTCCGGCACGAAAATCCTCTGGCTCCTGAAAAACAATCCCTCATTGCTCCGCCGGGCCCGGGCCGGAGAGCTGGCTTTTGGAACGCCCGACAGTTGGCTGCTCTGGAAAATGACCGGCGGGCGGGTCCACGCGACCGATTTCACCAACGGTTCCCGGACCCTGCTGATGGATCTGAAGGGATTGAAATGGTCTCCGCCGATGCTTCGGTTGTTCGGTGTTCCGGCCGGCCTCCTTCCGGAACTTCGGCCTTCCAGCGGCCGATTCGGCGTGACCGTCAAGACCGGACCTCTGCCGGCCGGCATTCCGATTACCGGGATTGCCGGAGACCAGCAGGCCGCGCTCTTCGGGCAAGGGGGTGTTCGGCCCGGCCAAGCGAAGAACACCTACGGCACCGGCTGTTTCCTGCTGATGCAGACCGGAAACCGGATGATTCCTTCCCGCCACGGACTGATTACCACGGCGGCCTGCGGCCCGAAAGGGGAGCCCGCTTACGCGTTGGAGGGATCGGTTTTTATCGCCGGCGCGGTCGTCCAGTGGCTGAGGGATGGGCTGCGGCTTATCCGGCGCGCGGGCGATTCGGAGCGGATCGCCCGATCGGTTCCGGACAGTGCCGGCGTGCACGTCGTTCCCGCTTTCGTCGGACTGGGCGCCCCGTACTGGAACCCGGAAGCGCGCGGGCTGATCTGCGGGCTCACGCGCGGGGTGACGGGCGCGCATGTCGTCCGCGCGGCGCTGGAATCGATCGCTTTCCAGTCTCAGGAATTAGTGGAGTCGATGGAGAAGGACAGCCGTCTCCGGTTGAAAGAGCTCCGGGTGGACGGCGGAGCCGTGAAAAACGATTTCCTGATGCAGTTCCAGGCCGATCTGTCCGGCGTTCCGGTTCAGCGGCCTCGGCAGATCGAGACAACCGCGTTGGGAGCGGCTCAATTGGCCGGAATCGGGTCTGGTTTCTGGACGCCGAATGATCTCGCGCGGATGCGGGCGGCCGACCGGACGTTCCGTCCTCGATGGGGCCGGCGTCAACGGGAGTCGGCCCTCGCCGGCTGGAAATCCGCCGTCGCCAGGGCGTTGTGACTGCAGCCCGACCCGTGGCCGCCCCGCTTCCTCAGGCCGTTCGGGACAGGTCCGGGGTTCACGAACGCTTGCCGCGCCCACCGTGCGCGGC
>CAZKNC010000297.1:0-1758 GCA_964553935.1 uncultured Planctomycetia bacterium
TCCGGCGCCAGGGCAAGGACCGGCGGTTTTTCCGGTACCAGTTCAGCAGAAACCGCCGAAACCGCGGCAGCGTCATTTCAGATAACGATTTCCGCGTCACGGCACGATTGCCCTCGCCCATCTTCCGATCCAGAAACCGGCCAGCGCGGCCAGCCCGGCCACGAACAGCATTTCTATTCCGCTCCTGAACCAGTTTTGGCGGACCAGCCGGCCCTTCGCGGCCCCCAGGATGAAGAGAGCCGACAGCGTGAAGAAAATCGAAATCGGCATTGCTTCGTGAATGGGAAAGCGCCAGTACGGCAGGACCGGAACCAGTCCCCCGGCCACGTAGGCCGTTCCCATGACCAGCGCGTTTCCGAGCGGTTCCTCGAGATGCTGAGGACAGATTCCCAGTTCTTTGTGAGCCATATCTTCCAGCAGGAGGTGGGGATTGCTGAAGAGTCGTTTTTCCACGATGTCGATTTCTGCTTCGGCGTAGCCGCGCAGGCGGTACATCTGCCGGATCTCTTGACGTTCCCCCTCCGGGTCCTGGACGATGGCGGCTCTCTCCTCGCGCAGGAGCCGTTCCAAATATTGACGCTGGGATTTGGAAGAAAGATAAGAGCCGGCGGCCATGGAGAGGGATTCCACGACGATGATAACCAGCCCCGCAATCATGACCGCTTCCGGGCTCCGCGTTCCTTCGGCGATGCCGGTTAAAGCCCCCAGCGTGGAGATGAGCCCGTCCTGGACGCCGAACACTCCGTCGCGCAGACGGCTTCGGATAAGATCGCTCACAGCAGAATTCTCGCGTCCACGACCCGGCAGCCCTGGCCCTGATCGCAGGCCATCACTGGATTCAGGTCCAGATCTATATTTCCAGGCTTGCTGAAGATGTTTTCCATCGACCCTACCAGCTTACCGCTGTTGCTTCATACCCAGCGTTTTTTGTCCGGGACGACGATAGCCCTAGCCAGCCCTAGGACCGCAAGCGCCCGGATGGTCAGGTACGTCAAATCCAGCTCCCACCACCGCAGACCATGCGCGGCGGAGCGGGGGAAGGCATGATGGTTGTTGTGCCAGCCCTCTCCAAAGGAGAGCAGGGCCACCCACCAGTTGTTGGTGGATCGATCGTTCGTCTGATAACTCTGGTAGCCCCAGGTATGGGCCGCGGAGTTCACCAGCCACGTGACATGGTAGACCACCACCGTCCGAACGCTTAAGCCCCAGACCAGCCAGGGGATTCCGCCAAGGATATAGAGCAAAACGCCCAGCAGGATCGGCCACAGGCCCCCGGTACGGTGGAGAAAAACGTGGATGGGGTCCCGCGCGAGGTCCGCCGCGTAGCGCAGGCTCTGCGCTTGGCGGAGGAACCAGCCCATGTGCGCCCACCAGAAACCTTTCACCACCGGGCTATGGGGATCTTTGGGGGTATCGGAGTAGGCGTGGTGCATCCGGTGGGCGGCCACCCATCCCATGGGTCCTCCCTGGAACGCAAGGACTCCGCAGAAGGTCAAAAGATACTCCAGCCATCGGGGAACCTTGAAACTTCGGTGGGTCAACAGCCGGTGATAGCAGAGGGCAATCCCCACCCAGCCGGTGGCCCAGGTCAATCCCAAGAAAAGCCAGAAAGCCGGCCAGGTGAAGGTTGCAGGGCCCAGCAGCGCACTCAGATGGATAAGCCAAACGGAGAGGAGCACCGTCCACTTGATCCTAGGTGCGGCCAGGTTTTTTTCCAGGGCGGTTTCCATTACGGATGCACCAAGCATCCCTCACAGG
>CAZKNC010000298.1:0-331 GCA_964553935.1 uncultured Planctomycetia bacterium
GCTCCGGCCTGCCCGCCGCGCGCACCCGAGCCTGGCTGGCGTTTTTCTTGCGGGAAATCGGCGATGAGCCAGCGGCCGTCCAGCTGGCGGCGGCGGGCGGGGAAGAGCCGTCGGAGGGCTCGACGCCGCTTGCGACCGGCCCCATCCGAACTTCGCGGCTGAGCTACGGGCTGGTGGTCACGGTCATGTTTGACTCGCCCGTGCTGCGCCGATCGCTGCAGAGCCTGGTGGAGAGCGATTTCCAAGGCGACACTCTGGTGGTCGAAGACGGCCATCGGCCACAGCGGTTCTGTGAAGCGTTCTGCAAGACGCTGCCGGTGGCCTATGTGAA
>CAZKNC010000298.1:341-1755 GCA_964553935.1 uncultured Planctomycetia bacterium
AACCCGGTCTGGGGCGGGCCGACGGGCGCCATCAATTTCGGGTTCCAGCAACTCCGGTCCGATCTCGACATCCTGCTGTGCGCCCATAGCGATGTCCTCTGGCCGCGCCGGTGGTTCGCCCCGCTGCAGGACGCCTGGGAGCACGTCTTCGATACGGGCAAGGTGGGGATGCTCAATCTCCCGCACATCGAGTACGACCCGGACACGGATCCGGTCCTTGTGGAGCTGTTCACGCAGGGCCGGTATGATGACCTCGTGTGGCTGCTGCAGACCATGCGGCCGCACCTGCAGCCGCTGGGCGGCCGCGTTCACGCGATGACCCTCGAAGATCCTACCCGGCGATTCGGCCTCAGCCGGAATTCCTGGGTGGACCGGCCGACGAGCCTACAATTCATGCACGCGGTCTTTTCCGTCGGTTCGTCGTTTCTTCGGGAGAGCTGGCGGCGGCTCGGCGGATTCGCGCCCGAAATGCCGTACGGCACCGATGAGGAACTGCTATGGCACCATCTGCAGCAGCACCAGTGGACGCTGTACGTGAACACCCCGCCGCTTATTCACCAGGTCAGCACGGACAGTCGCTTCCTCGTTGGGGCCGACCGGGAGGAATTTAGCCGCCAGGGCCTGGTCACGCTCACAGAATTCCGCAAGAAATACGGATGGGAATACGACCACCTCTTGTTGACGTATTTTTCGGAAGTCACCCAGATCCATCGCGAAGCGATCGTGGAGGCGGTGAACAGCCTTCGCTTCGACGACGTGGACCATCTCTTCGAAGAAACGTTTGAGCGGATGCGACACAAGCGGCTCGCAAATTGTGAGTTCAGCTGGTGCAACATCCGGGAGCGTTGCCCCTATGTCTAACGTCAGCGAGACACTCCCGCCGGTCTGTTCGTCAGCACCGACACGGCGTGTGGCTCAGCAGCTGGACCTGGATGAACTGGCTGAGCGGTTGGCCGTCCTCAAGTCTGAGGGGAAGAAGATCGTGCTGTGCCACGGGGTGTTTGACCTCCTGCATATCGGACACATCCGCTATCTCGATCAGGCCAAACGGCTGGGCAGTGTGCTGGTCGTCACGGTGACACCGGACCAGTTTGTGAACAAAGGGCCGCACCGGCCGGTCTTTTCCGAGCAGCTGCGGTGCGAAGCCCTCGCGGCGCTCCACTGCGTGGACTGGGTGGCAATCAATCGATGGCCCATGGCGGTCGAGACGATCCGGCTGCTACGGCCCGACTACTACGTCAAGGGACCGGATTACCGGCAGGCCGGAAAAGACGTGACCGGCGGCATCACCCTCGAGGAGGAGGCGGTCAAATCGGTCGGTGGCCGGCTCGTCTTCACCGAGGATGCCATCTTCAGCGCCTCGCACCTCATCAACCGCTATCTGCCTGTGTTCCCGAGGGCGGTCGCCGATTAC
>CAZKNC010000299.1:0-1749 GCA_964553935.1 uncultured Planctomycetia bacterium
TGAGCGTACAAACCGTGATGGGATTCATTCAACATCTCAAGGCCAATCCGCAGTTGCGTGGCCAGCTGGGCGGCATGCTCAAGGCCAAGAACCCGCATGCGGCCGCCGAAATTGTGGCAAAGATTGCCACTGCCGCGGGTTTTCCCTGCAGCGCCACCGATGTGGAATCCTACTTCCGCAGCCAGGGCGGCGGCGATGTGAATGATGATACCTTGAACACTATCGTCAATCGATAATATAATCAGCGTTGCTGGGGAGATGTTCGGCACATTTGCGCGAGAGTTTGGACATATTACTCTTCAGGCATTTGGCCACCGCACCGTTGCCTGGGACGACATCCTTGCAATATTTGTCGCGATCCGCCTGGCAGCTTGTTTTGGCCTCAGCGACTTTTTTGTCAAATTCCTTGAGCCACTCCTTGCATTCGAAGGAGAGTGTGGCTGCACTGGGCTTTACACAATCGTACATAGCACGACCCCCCAACTCTGTCTTGGGGCAGAGTTTTTTGACATCGGACTGACAAGGCGTCGGCTGATTTGATGGGGCGTTCTGTCCTTGCGCCAAAACAACACCGGCAGTCGCCAAGACGACGGTTGCTGCAATTGCTAAAATTGATTTTTTCATGGTTCCTCCTTGTTAGGGTGTCGCTAGTAAATGATTTTTCCCATTCACGCAACCCCCAAAATTCATTGACAGTTCAGTGGGTTTGACCCAAAACCCGCGCCGTGCTTTCCCAATATTTCCCCATCGCCGTCCTGTTTATTTTTGCGCTCATTTTGGGGGGCGTGTTTGTGGGACTCTCCGCCTGGATTGGGCGCCGGCCGCACAATGCCGTTCGGCTGATGCCCTACGAATGCGGCGTGGACCCGGCCGACAGCCCGCGCAAGCGCTTCTCCGTCAAATTCTTCATGGTCGCGATGGTCTTTTTATTATTTGACGTCGAAGTCACACTGCTCTTTCCCTGGGCCACTCTGTTTAAGGAGTTTGTGGCCAATGGCCTGGGCACATTGATCTTTGTGGAAGGACTCTTGTTTATCGCTGTCTTAGTTGTGGGATGGCTCTATGTGGTGCGCAAGGGTGCACTAAAATGGGAATAATCAGCACAGATTATCATCCCCGCGAAGGGCGGGATCCAGGTCTGGGCCCCCGCTTAAAAGTGAATGGCACTGCGGGGGTGACGGAGGTGTGATGCGCGGCAATGAATTCCAAGAAGGGTTTTTGACGACGAAGTTGAGCGAGGTCGTCGCCTGGGGGCAGAAAAACTCCCTCTGGCCGATGCCCTTTGGCACGGCCTGCTGTGCGATCGAATTCATGGGTGCGGTCTCCTCCCATTTCGACATCTCGCGCTTCGGCGCGGAACTCGTGCGCTTCTCGCCGCGCCAGGCCGACCTCATGATGGTCATGGGCACCATCACCTACAAGATGGCGCCAATACTCAAGCGCGTCTGGGACCAAATGTGCCCGCCTAAGTGGTGCATTGCCATGGGTGCCTGCGCATCCTCCGGCGGATTCTACGATAACTACAGCACGCTCCAGGGCATCGATGAAATTATTCCCGTAGATGTTTATATCCCCGGCTGTCCGCCGCGCCCCGAGCAGGTGCTGCACGCGATCCTCAAATTGCAGGACAAGATCACCGGCAAAGATGGGCCCAAGTATGGCAAGGTTATTCCGATCAAGTCGGCTGCGGAGGTGCGCAAGTGAACTACGTCACTGAACGCCCACGCCACCCGTTGGCGTGGGCGTTAC
>CAZKNC010000300.1:0-1744 GCA_964553935.1 uncultured Planctomycetia bacterium
AGCCATGATTGACAGGACGCAGACCAACGGCGGAGCAACGCCGGGCGGTCTCTGCCGGCGAGGGTGCGATCACGGCCCCTTCCATCAGGGTCGCGATATAACGGCCGCAGTCCTTCTTGTCCTCAATGGCAATGGAAATTTTATCCTTCGTCGGTTTGTAGGCTTTGACCCTGGGCAACGCCAAGGACTTGCCTGTCATGGCCGCGATCTCGCGGCTCATGCCCCACACGCTTAAGACATCAGGACGGTTGGGGGTGATCTCCAGTTCCAGCACCGTGTCTGCTCCGGCGGCATGCACGCCTTCCACCTCAAGCCCGGCCATGGTCAGCCGGTGCGCAAGCTCGTCAACGGACAGTTTCGGGTCCACGTAATGTTTTAACCAATTGATTGATAATCGCATATGAATTTATATCAAAATTGTTTCAGGAACCGCACGTCGTTTTCGTAGAACAAGCGTATGTCCTTGATGCCGTATTTGAGCATGGCCATGCGTTCAACACCCATCCCGAACGCCAGGCCCGTGTATTGACCCGCCGCCTGCCTGCCGGACAGGCAGGGATACCCGGCGGCCTCGAACACCTTGGGGTTGACCATGCCGCATCCCAATATCTCCAGCCACGGCTTGCGGAGGGTGCCTTTGAAAATGTCCGCGGAAATGTCCACCTCGGCCGACGGTTCGGTGAACGGGAAAAAATGCGGACGAAAACGCATCTTCACCTGCGGCCCGAAGAAGCGGCGACAGAATTCAGACAATAATCCTTTGAGGTCGGAAAATTTGACGTCCTTGTCCACCAAAAGACCTTCCACTTGATGGAACATGAACGAATGGCTGGCGTCCCCGGCATCGGGACGGTAGACGCGCCCGGGAATGATGACGGCCAAAGGCGGTTGATGATCGCGCATCACCCGCACCTGCCCCGGAGACGTATGGCTCCTTAAAAGCAGATTGCGCCCTTTGGCGGCAGGGTCATTGGCTTCCAGATAAAATGTGTCGAACGCGTCGCGCGAAGGATGGTCAATGGGGATATTAAGACCGGTAAAATTATTGAACTCTGTTTCGATCTCCGGACTTTCCACGACCACAAAACCCATGCGTTCAAAAACATCGCAAATTTCCGTCATGGTCTGCGTCAGGACATGCCGATGGCCCAAAGCAGGCCCGACACCGGGCATGGTCAGATCCACCGGCCTTGCGCAAGGCGTGCCGCCCCCCAGCGCGCCCAAGGCTTTTGTTTTTTCTTTGAGCAGGGCCGTGACCAGGACGCGCAGATCATTGGCCCCTTTGCCGATGGTGGGTTTATCTTCCGGCGAGGCCGAAGACAGGGAATCGAAAATAGCGGGGACAAGCCCTTTTTTACCGAGGTATTTTAAACGGCAGGCCTCGAGGGAGGATGCATCATCGGCCGAGGCAAGATCATTCCTGGCCTGATCAAGGATTTGCGGAAAATTCCACATCACACCTTGCCTACCGGCAGGCAGGCCTTCGCTTGTTTAGCCATTTCAACAATTTTAGCAAAGGCATCCGGCGCTGTTACGGCCATGTCCGCTAAAATTTTACGGTCGATCGCGATCTTGGCTATCTTCAAGCCGTTGATAAAACGGCTGTAAGCGACACCCAGTTCCCGGCAGGCCGCGTTGAGGCGGATGATCCACAGGGAACGAAAATCGCTCTTTTTCTTCTTGCGGTCATAATAGGCATACTGTTTGCCGGCGATCAGGGACTTGGCGGCTTCTTTGTAGCGTT
>CAZKNC010000301.1:0-1739 GCA_964553935.1 uncultured Planctomycetia bacterium
GAGATCGTCCCGCTTTGGTGGGGATCAGGGTAAGAGAAGGTGGGCAGTTAAAATTGATCTCCTGACATTTGGAAGTTCTTGGCAAAGTCTATTTGCAACAACGCTTTGCCGCCAAATGCCAGGAGGTGCCAAGGATGGTACTTGTCCACAACGCCGCGTGCAATCGAACCACGGATCGATGGGTCGAGCTGCCTTGGGCGACCGATGCGCCCGATTGGATTGCAATCGAGGACGACTTGCCCTGCGATCATCTGGCCTGCTGGATGGATCGTTTGGTGGACGCGCTGGACCTCACGGCGCTGTACGCCACCTATCGCAATCGCGGCTCGCCCGCCTATCGCCCCGACTCGATACTCAAGGTGGTGCTGTACGAAATGCAGCTCGGACGCACGAAACCCGCCGAGTGGGCACGCGATGTGGTCGACAGTCGCCCGGTGCAGTGGTTGCTCAGGGGGCTGCGGCCGACGCGGTCGCGGTGGTATGAGTTTCGCGATCGGCTCGGGCCGGTCTTGGACCAGTTGAACCAGCAGGTGGTGCAGGCCGCGTTGGGTGATGGGCTGATCACCGCCGCTCGCTCGGCGCAAGACGGCACGACGATCGCCGCGCACGCATCGCGTCATCAGTTGCTCAAGCCCAAGACTCTGGAGCGACGCACGATCGAGTTACGCCAAGCGGTCGAGGACGACGCCTTGGGCCAGACCGTGGCGTTCGTGCGGCCGGGCCGGCCGGTGTGGTTTGTCCCGGCGTGGATGGCTCGCACGTCGACGGGTCGCGCCGCGCAACTGAAGCGTTACGAACAGGCCCGCGTGGAGATGAGCCGGCGTCAGGAACAGAACCGCCAGCGTGCGTCGGACAAGCGCAAGGCGCCGCACGAAATCCAGCTCAGCGTGTCGGACCCGGAAGCGGCGTTGGGGCGGGACAAGCTCAAGGTGTTTCGTCCGCTGTACAACGTGCAAATGCTGCACGACTTGGACTCACCGCTGATCTTGGCGTTCGAGCTGTTCGCGCAGCCGAACGACGACGGCACGCTGCAACCGATGTTGGAGCGACATCTGGAATGGACCGGACGCAAACCGGAGAAACTGCTGGCCGACTCCAGCTACGCCAACGCGTTGGACTTGGCGGTGTGCGACGCGACGGGAGTGGAATTGTACGCGCCGTACCAAGAGAACTCGTTCAGCGCGGCGAAACGAGCGGAACGAGCGCCGCAGCAGATTCCCAAGAGCGCGTTCCCGTGGCTGGCGGACGAGCAGACGTACGAGTGCCCGCAAGGCCATCGGTTGCATCGCGAGGGTCGCGAAAGGAAGCGTCGCAGCGGGGGCCGTACGTTGGAAGTGGTGACGTATCGCTGCCCCGCGGCGTATTGCCAGGCGTGCCCGCGCCAAGCAGAATGCACAAGCCAACCGGCATCGGGCCGGACGATCAAGCGCAGCGAGCACGAGGAATTGGTCGAGGCGTTGCGTGCCCGCATGGAGACGGTGGAGGGCAAGCTGTTGTATTCGCTGCGTCAGCAGACCGTGGAGTTAGGCTTTGCGGATTTGAAGGAGCACCGCCAATTCCGGCGATTCTCCGGCCGGGGGAAATCCCGTGCTCGCACCGAGGTGGGCTTGTTGATTTTGGCGCACAACGGACTGTACCTAATCAAAGCCGGATCAAACCGGATCCAAGTAAACGCCCCCGCCGACAACTCGGGCGCCCTAACCCCCGAGGGAATCGCCGCATAAAAGCGGGACGATCTC
>CAZKNC010000302.1:0-1731 GCA_964553935.1 uncultured Planctomycetia bacterium
GCAAAAGCCAGAAACGGGTGGCGGGACGGTCGGAAGCCGACGTCTACCGGGCATTGGGAATGAAGTGGGTCCCTCCGGAACTGCGGGAGGATCACGGCGAAGTGGAAGCGGCCCGGAAAGGGCGGATCCCCAAGCTGCTGGAAGAGGGTGATCTGAAGGGCTCGATCCATAACCATTCCAAATGGACGGACGGCGCCCACTCGATCGAGGAAGTGGCAAAGGCGATTCGCCAAAAAGGATACCGCTACATGGTGCTTTCGGACCACTCCCGCTCGCTGCGCATCGCCGGGGGGTTGAGCATCCCGGAACTGGAGAAAGAAATGCGAGAGGTGCGGCGGTTAAACCAACGGCTTGCTCCTTTCCGGATCCTGATGGGATCCGAGGTTGATATCCTGCCGGACGGCCGCCTCGATTATCCCGATTCGGTCCTGGCCCGGCTGGATGTGGTGATCGCGGCGGTCCATTCCGCTTTCAAGCAGCCCCGGGCGGTCATGACCCGCCGGATCGTCAAGGCCATCCGAAACCCCTATGTGAGCATTCTGGCGCATCCCACCGGCCGGCTGCTGGGAGAGCGGGAGCCGGTCGAGGTTGATCTGGAAGAAGTTTTCCGGGCCGCGGCCGCGGCATCCACCGCTCTGGAGATTAACTGCTACCCGCAGCGCCTGGACTTGAATGATATCCACATCCGGCAGGCCAGGGAAGCGGGCGCCCGGTTCGTCGTTTCCACCGATACCCATGTGTTGGCCAATTTGGGGAACCTGGAGTTGGGTGTCGCCACGGCCCGCCGGGGATGGCTGGCTCCTTCCGAAGTGCTCAATACCCTGGCGGTAAAACCGTTTTTGGCCTGGGCGTGGAAGAAACGGCCGGCCCGCTCCCGTTGATCCGGATCTATCGCCGTCTGCATCGTTTTTTCGGGCCGCAGCATTGGTGGCCCGGCGACACCCCGCTGGAGATCGCGGTCGGGGCCATCCTGACTCAAAACACTTCGTGGGCCAACGCTTCCAAGGCGGTTTCCGCACTCAAAGATCGCCGGTTCCTTTCCATCGCTTCGCTGGAACGGATTCCGGAACGCCGCCTCGCGCGGCTGATCCGTTCTTCCGGCTACTTCAACCAGAAGGCGGCCCGGCTGAAGGCGTTCGTCCGGTACGTCCGCGTTCGCCACTCCGGCCGCATAAGTGTCATGAAGCGGAAAGGATGGTCCCGGCTTCGGGAAGAGCTCCTTTCGATCAACGGCATCGGTCCGGAAACCGCCGACAGCATTCTCCTGTATGCGCTGAACAAGCCGGTTTTTGTCGTGGATGCCTACACGCGGCGGGTTCTGGCCCGGCACAGCTTTGTTGCGCCGGATGCCACGTACGACCAGCTTCAGCGCTTTTTTTTGAAGCGTCTGCCGGTCGATGTCCGGCTCTTTAATGACTATCATGCCCAGATTGTGGCACTGGGAAAGAAATTCTGCCGGCCGACCGAGCCCCAATGCGGAGAATGTCCTTTGCTCAAAGTGGGGCGCCTCCGCCTGGAGTCTTCGAAAGCCGGGAAGGGGCGAAAAGTTCAAAAAGCAACCTCCGTTAACTCATTATAAATAAAAGGGTTAGAAGCCATTGACTTGAATTCATCCTAAAAATCGTTATACTTTTTAATGGAAGATATGAGCCCCCATTTTGCGGACCAGTTCTGCGGAATGGGGGTTTCGGGTGTCAAGGGAGGAGCGGGCCGGGATCTTCCGGTCGTGAC
>CAZKNC010000303.1:0-1720 GCA_964553935.1 uncultured Planctomycetia bacterium
CTTTGTATCGGGACCAGGACGACCCTGCGCAAATGTGGAACGGCATTTTTCCGCCCAACGATCCCATGGAACGGAACGTTCGAAGAATTTACCCAGCCACCGACGAGGAAGCCGCTGCCCAATGGGTCCGCATTCAGCAGGCCGCCGCCGGGCCCGTCACTAAACCGCCGGCGGGTGGACTGGAGGAGGACAATGCCAATGGCGACGAATGGGCGCTGATCGCCAGTGAGCTTCGGATTGTTTCCGAAGTGTTGAAGCGACTGCTGACGCATTCGGAACTCCAAGGAAAAAGACAGGTTGCCTCACGTGTTGCCACGCTGACCCAAGATCTTTCTAACGTGCGAAGCGAGATAGATAGTTTGAAGCATTTTTTTGAAGGGGCTCCGCCCCCAATAGAAAAACAAAGAGAATTTATCCCGCGTTCAAAAGCAGCCGTTCAAGAGGCCTGGCGGGTTCTCAGTGTTTTTGATAACAAGCATCGAGAGGAGTTTTCCGACGCGTTGAATTTTCTCTCAACAGACCCCAGAGTTTATCAACGCCAGTTGGCGTATCTGAATCATCCGAATGATTGGGATGCTGTGCTGACGGATTTGCGAAGGCATGATTTACTCCCTTCCGCCGGGCTGGAGGAGCGTTCCGCGGTGGAATCCTTGGCTATTCTGGATGAGGCGGCGCAGGGGCCGGGTGTGGTGGTGCTGGAAGCGCCGGTGCTGCGGAACCGGCCCGGGCTGCTGAGCTTTATCGAAAGCATCCGGGGGCCGCTGGTCCGGCGGCTGATTGTGGTGGGGTTGGAAGAGAAGGAGGTCCGGGAGCTTCGAGAACGCAATCCCTTGATTCAAGTGATTCTGAAGGATGATTTCACCGGGCTGGTGGTGGCTCTCGTGGGTCTTGAGGAAGCGGAACGGGTGACGCAAGTCGGAGAGAATGACGACCTTGCTCAACGGCTGCGTCAGGTGCTGCCACCGTCCATGACAGTCCTTCATGTGGGACCCGACGCCGGTCTGGAAGAGCTTTTGCGGAGAATGGGTGTTCCCGAGCGGGTGCTGGATCAGATCAATGCCAGCCGATTGGAATCAGTTTGGGGTCTTGGCCGCGAGGCCTGATTCGTAGATATGGCGGCGGTGGCCGACGGCCACAACCACGATGGTTTTGTGATTGGGTTCAAGCTGATAGATGATTCGATAACGGCCTGTCCGGAACTTCCTCTTTCCCTCCAGTTCTCGTTTTAGCGGTTCTCCCGCAAGGGGGTCTCGGCATAGAAAACGAAGGGCCTCTCTGACGTTTTTCTTGATCTCCGGAGGCAGGTGCAGAATCGACTCGCGAGCAGCGACGGTAAAGCGAGGGTGATAAATCACCGGGACCGGCGACGGCTTCTATCCCGAACCACCAGAGGTTCCTCAAAGATTTCTTCGTAAGAATAGAGCCGGGCCCCACTCCGAATTTGACGTTGGCTGGCGCGGATTTGCCGCATCAGGTCCGGATCACTGAGGACGTCCAGCGTTTCCCGAAGGGAACTGAGCTCCTCGGCGCTGAGCATCGCCACGGTGGGTTTTCCGTTTTTTGTCACGATGATCTCGTCGCCCACCGCGACTCCATCGATCAGCTTATAAAATTTTGTTTTGACCTCCGAGGCAGGCAAGGTTTTTGTCATGGCTTCTTCTCCTATTAGGTCGTTTTAACGACCTATCATAAGTATGGCACAGGGAAGGGGTGGCGTCAA
>CAZKNC010000304.1:0-1715 GCA_964553935.1 uncultured Planctomycetia bacterium
TCAGGTAGCTCGAGAAATGGTGCGTCAGCTCACGGATATTTACGGATTTCATCTTTTCACCTCCAAAGAAAAGTATAACATATGTTAGACAATATGTCTAACAAAGGACGGTACAAATTTACAGGTTTTCGAGGAACTTGTAGCCGACGTTGCGGACGGTATCGACGAGAGAAGCGTGCTTGGGACCGAGCTTGGCCCGAAGCCGGCGGATATGGACATCCACGGTGCGGGTACCGCCGATAAAATTATAGCCCCACACCTGGTTAAGCAATTGGTCCCGGCTGAAAACCCTCCCCGGATGCGTGGCCAGGAATTTGAACAGCTCGAATTCCTTGTACGTCAGTTCCAGCGGTTCGCCGTTCAAGAGGACCTCGTACCGATCGACGTTCAGTTCCAGCCCGCCGATCTTCTTGCCGGTGCCCGGAGGAAGGTGGTTCAATCGGCTCAGAATGAATCGGATCCGCGCTTCCAAAAGATCCGCCGAAGCGGACACAACGGAAAAATCCTCCAATCCTTTGAAAGCGGCGACCTCCCGAACCTGGCTTTCTTTCAATAAAGCCATGAGCGGCAGATCCTTCCCGAACGATTGGGCTCGGACCTGGTCCATCAGCGGCTGAAGGCGAACGGCTCCCGAAGCGTCCAGGACAGCCAGCATAAAACGTTCCTTGCCGTCGCCGAGACGATCCAGATCATCCGGCTCGGCCGTCACAACGCGGAAAC
The DNA here is from genome assembly GCA_964553935.1 of uncultured Planctomycetia bacterium. Classification (GTDB taxonomy): domain Bacteria; phylum Omnitrophota; class Gorgyraeia; order 1-14-0-20-64-10; family 1-14-0-20-64-10; genus CAZKNC01. Next base: position 721 of record CAZKNC010000304.1, read on the forward strand.
CTTGCTTGACCAAATGCGCCTTGATCCGCTTCAGCTCGGGTCCCGGGGCTCCGACGAACAGCAGAGAATCCATCACATCTCCCGATACAGGCTGGTGATCGGCATCCGGCGGTCCTTGCCGAAGGCCAAAGGAGTGATTTTAATCCCTGGAGCGGCCTGCCGTCTCTTATATTCGTTGGCGTCGATCATCCGGATCACTCGCTTCAGATCCTTGGCCAAGGAGGGAGCCCTGCGGCGGATTTCAGCGGCGGGCCGGCGCTCTTCCACATAAGCCCGCAGGATGGCATCCAGCTTCGGGTAAGGCGGCAGAGTATCCCGATCACGCTGGCCGAGTCTCAACTCCGCCGTGGGCGGCCGGCGGATCACGGTTTCCGGAACGACCCTGCGCCCGAACCGACGGTTGGCCGTCCGGGCCAGGCGGTAGACCCACGTCTTCGGGACATCCTTGATGACGGCGAACCCGCCGACCATGTCGCCGTACAGCGTGCAGTAGCCGGTGGAGATCTCCGATTTGTTCCCGGTCGCAAGCACCAGCCAGCCGAACTTATTGGAAAGGGCCATCAGCAGGGTCCCCCGGATCCGGGCCTGGAGATTTTCTTCCGTGACATCCGGAGGGGTCGGCCCGATGGCCTGCTGGAGCGTCTTGAGCGCTGCTTGAAACATCGGCTCGATCGGGATCTCCAAAAACCGGACTCCCAGCAGTTTCGCGGCGCGGCGGGCGTCGGTCAGCGTCGCTCGGGAGGAGTACCGGGAAGGCATCGTCACCCCGGTAACCGCTTCACGGCCCAGCGCTTCTACGGCCAGAACCAGCGTCAGATGGGAATCGATCCCACCGCTTAAACCGACCACCACATGGGAGAACCGGTTCTTCCGGACGTAATCCCTCAACCCCGTCACCAGCGCCTGAAAGATCTCTTCGTCCGGTGGAGGCACCGGCGAAGAACGGGAAACTGAAAGAACGCTCGTCCTGCCCGCCGGCAGAGGGACCCGGATCC
>CAZKNC010000305.1:0-1694 GCA_964553935.1 uncultured Planctomycetia bacterium
CTCGATCCATTTCAGAAAAACCTGCCTCAGATCCTGAAAAAAAACCATCCGCCGGCCGGAAGTTACCTGGCAGTGGATGTGGACCCGCTGTAAAATAACGGCATGATTTTGCCTATTGTGAAGGAGCCGGGGCCGATCCTGCGGAAAAGAGCCGTTCCAGTGCAGGAGATCACGCCCGAAATCCAGCAGTTGATCGACGATATGATCGACACGATGCACGCCGCCGAGGGGGTCGGCCTGGCAGCCAACCAGGTGGGATCCCCGCTGGACATCCTGGTGGCCAGTGCCGACGGAAAACGCGGCCGGGAGCTGGTGCTCTTGAACGCGGTGCTCACCGAGCGGCGTGGAAACTACCGCTCCCCGGAAGGGTGCCTCTCGGTTCCGGGCGTCTCCTCGGAAATCGGGCGCTCCGCGGAAGTCACCGTCACCGGGCTGGATCGAAACGGCCAAAGGCAAACCTTCCATGCGGCCGGTCTCATAGCTAAAATCCTTCAGCATGAAACGGACCACCTGCAGGGACGGCTGTACCTGGACCATTTGGAACCGGAACCGAAGAAACTCCTGCTAAAAAAATATCGAACGCTCACTGAAACCCTCCGGAAGATCGACCTGTGAGGGTCCTTTTCCTGGGAACACCGGCCTTCGCGGTACCGACCTTCAAACGGCTGATGCAGGGCTCCCATACCGTGGTGGCGGCCGTCACCCAGCCGGATCGGCCTCAAGGAAGAGGGCAAAAAGTAGAATCCTCTCCTGTCAAAGAGGCTGCGCGCGCCGCCGGAGTGGCCGTGCTGCAGCCCAAGGATCCGGCCGCGCCCGATTTCCTCCGGGCCGTTCGGATCGCAGCGCCCGATTGCGCCATCGTCGTCGCCTACGGGCGGATTCTTCCCCGCGCCTTTCTGGACCTGTTCCCCAAAGGGGTTTATAACCTTCACGCCTCACTGCTTCCGAAATACCGGGGTGCAGCCCCGATCCAATGGGCGCTCATCAATGGAGAACCGGAAACCGGGGTGACGGTTTTCCAGCTGGATGAGCATCTGGATCATGGACCGATCCTCTTCCAGGAAAAAGTCCCGATCGGCCCCCAAGAGGATGGAAACTCACTGTTCACGAAACTGGCAAACCTGGGCGCAGAGGCGGCCGCCGAAGCGATGGACCGCATCGCCGCTGGAGCCGCGCAGTTGACGCCGCAGGATGAATCGAAAATGATCCTGGCCCCGCGGTTGACCAAGGAAACGGGAAAGATCGACTGGAACCTGGACTGCCGCCAAATCCATCACTTGATCCGGGGCGTCCAGCCCTGGCCGGGAGCTTTCACGCTGCTGGGCGGGGAAATGATCAAGATCCTGGCGGCCTCTCCGGGTCCCGATCAGAACGAGGCGGACGCCCAGCCCGGCGAGGTCGTTTCGGCCAGCCCCGCGCTGGGGCTCTGGGTCCAGACCGGGCATGGCCAGCTGCGAATCGACCGCCTGCAGGCCTCCGGAGGGAAACCTCTCCTAGCCGCCGACTTTCTCCGCGGCCATCCCATCCCGCTCAGCACCCGCTTCGAATAACCCTCTTGAAGGAGGGAAGCGCCCGGAGTAAGATGAGAGTTTCCTAAAGAGGAGGAAACTCATGGTTCGCGTCGGAATCAACGGATTTGGCCGCATCGGGCGGCTGGTTTACCGGGCGGGTTTTAACCGGCCTGGCATCGAGTT
>CAZKNC010000306.1:0-1679 GCA_964553935.1 uncultured Planctomycetia bacterium
GAGCAGGCTATGGCCTTCTCTGGTGGTTCCTGGGGCCTCTGACCCTGATGCCGTTTTTCATGGGGATGGGCTTCGGAACTCACTGGACACTGGCTGTTGCCGTGAAGATGCTCCCGAGTCTCATGGGACACCTTATCTATGGAGTGATCCTTGCCGCTACCTATCACAGAGTAGTCGCAGGCCCTTCGTGTGGCTGTCGCTGAGCAAGGAGTTTGACCATGAGGAGTGCGCTGTTGTTGGGTGGAGGCGGCAGCCGCGGGGTCATTGAGGTCGGTTTCTATAAAGCCCTCTTTGAGCTGGGCATTCCCGTGGACCGGATCTTCGGGACCTCCATTGGCGCCTTGAACGGCGTCTTCATCGCGGCCGGCTTCACGCCGGAACAGCTTGAAGCGCTCTGGAGCCGGTTGGAGGGGAAGCCCTTATTCCGTCGGGACTGGCGTTTTTTGTGGAAGGGCGGGAAAGCGGAAAGCCTCTATCAACCGGATGGGTTGATCGATTTCTTGGAATCCACTCTTCCGGTCAAACGGTTTGAACAGCTCAAAATTCCCTTGGTTGTCACGGCCACGGATCTGCAGACCTCCGAGCCGGTCTACCTCGATTCAGGGGAATTATTGCCCGCCCTCTTGGCCAGCACCGCCATGCCGCCGTACCTGCCGTCCGTGGCGCATCAGGGCCGCTGGCTCGTGGATGGGGGATTCGTGGCGAACGTTCCAATCGGTGAAGCCATTAACCGCGACGCCCAATGCATCCTGGCGATGCTCTGCCACTGTGCCGGAGAGTTGACCCAAATACCCAGGGGTCTTCTGGAGGTTCAGGGGCGCGTCCTGCGGATCGCCCTGGAGCAGAAATTTCGCCATGATCTGGAGCATTACAAGGACAGAGCTCGGATGATCGTGCTGGAACCTTGTTTTGACTTGCCATTGACCCTGCTAAAGATCCGGCAGGTCTCATCGTTGATCGAACAAGGGTACCAATTCAGCAAAGCCGAACTTTTGCGCCGCATACCTGATCACTTCAATTCGGCCGGCACAGGAACACCAAAGATGACTATCCCCGCTGGTGATAGAATGCGGGAAATAGGATGATTGAGGTGGTCCCCTCCATGGTTCTCATTGTTAAGGTTACCGCGCTGGGATTCCTGCTGTGGCTGGAGACGGTGGTTCCGCTGTTTTTGAGAGAACCGGGACAACGGGTCCGCCACGACCTCCGCAATGTGGCGATCGGGATCATTAATGCGGTGGTCCTGACGGCGGGATTCGCCGGCCTGGCGGCGGCGGCCGTGCGGTGGGGAGCCGACCACCCGGTCGGGGTCCTTCATTGGTTCTCCTTGCCGGGATGGCTGAGCGGACTGTTCGGTTTTCTGTTGTTCGATTTCTGGATGTACGTGTGGCACCGGGCCAACCACGGCGTGAGCTGGCTTTGGCGTTTTCACCGGGTTCACCACAGCGATCTGGCGATGGACGCGACAACGGCGCTCAGATTCCATGCCGGGGAGATGATCCTTTCGGTCCTCTTGCGGTTGGCCGTCATTCCGCTGCTGGGGATCACGCTGGGCCAGCTGCTCCTCTACGAGTTGATCCTTCAGCCGGTCATCCTTTTCCATCACAGCAACGTCGCGTTGCCGGAGCGGTGGGACCGACTGCTTCGGCTGCTGGTCGTTTCTCCCAACATGCATCGGG
>CAZKNC010000307.1:0-1676 GCA_964553935.1 uncultured Planctomycetia bacterium
CGATTTTCACGGTCGAGATACTTTCCGCAACTTTCTGGAGATCTTCCTCGGAAATCGTTCCTTCTTTCGGGCTTCCTTCGCTCTTTAAGATCATCTGTCCTTTGTCGTTTTCTTTACCCTGCCCGCGCAACATTGGAAGCTTTTCTTCCAATTTCACTTTGGCGACGATCTCAGAAAATTCTTCCTCGATGCTTTCGCTGTACTGCTTGATGGCATTTGCGACAGAGGCCTCGTTCGTAAGACGAGGCAGGAGCTCCAGCCCAGTCCGTTTTTGGATGAAATCAAGCGCCTGAAGGTCATCCGGATCAAGCATCGCCACCTCCAGCTTGTCCGCGCTTTTCCGGTATGCCACCACCTGATAGGTTTTGCTTGTCTGCTCGGGAATGAGGTGCAGAACGTCGGGATTGATGATCGCCTTTTCAAGGTTTATAAAAGGAATGCCAAGAATATGCGCTTTGATTTGCAACAGCGACTCTTTGCTGACAAGTTTCCTTTTTACCAAAACATCTTCAATGCTCCCTCCCTTTTCCCGCACCTCTTTTTCAATATCGCGCCACTGGGAAAACGTCACCAGACCGATGTTTTGGAGAAAATGCTGGAGATCTTGAATGCTTACTTTCATGGAAAGGCAAAAGTTAAAATGAAAAACGCAAAACTACAAGGTAAAAGTTAAAACCGACTCTGCCTTCGCAACGACGAAAGTTTTGCTTTCAGGTACCTTTAACTTTTTAGTTGTCGTTTTGCCTTTTGCGCTTTGCATTTTTAGTTTTTAGAGCAACGGCTCTAAGCTTTCTATATGTTTCATGAGCATCGCGCAGTATCCCCACTCATTGTCATACCACGAACATACTTTTACCAAATCGTCCCCGACTACGCGCGTCAAAGACGAATCCACAATAGACCCGTAGGGTTCGCCGATACTATCTGTTGAAACAAGGGGCTCGTCACTCACCCTGATAATGCCTTGCCAAATGGGCATGGATGCGGCTTGGCGCAAAATTTCGTTTATTTCTTCTCGCGAGGTTTTGCGCTTTGCAAGAAACGTAAGGTCAATAATGGAGCCGCTTACCACGGGAACGCGCATCGCAATGCCATCAAAAAACCCTTTAAGGGAAGGAATTGCCTGCGCAACCGCTTCGGCTGCACCCGTGGACGAAGGGACAATGTTTTGCGCGCCCGCTCGTCCGCGCCGAAAATCCTTTGCATCGGGTCCGTCCACAATTGCCTGTGTTGCCGTGTACCCATGCACCGTGCTTAGCATTGCTTTGACAATGCCCGGGTCATTCATCAGTATTGCCACCACCGGCGTGGTCGCATTGGTCGTGCACGAAGCATTTGAAGTAATTGGGCTCGCCGAAAGCGTTTCAAATCCGACATTCGGCGTTGAAGTCGGCGTCGCATCATCCTTGGAAGGCGCAGAGAGCACCACCCGCTTTGCCCCCGCATCAAGGTGCGCCTTTGCCTTTTCAAACGAAGTAAATACACCCGTACTCTCCACCACCACGTCAACCCCCAACTCCTTCCACGGCAATTTAGCCGGGTCTTTTTCTTGAAGCACTTTTACCTGCTTGCTATCCACCACCAGCTCATTTCCTTTTACTTTAACTTCATTGCCAAATTGCCGATAAACAGTGTCGTATTTTAATAAATAAGCCAGGTTTTCAATGTCGCCAAGG
>CAZKNC010000308.1:0-1671 GCA_964553935.1 uncultured Planctomycetia bacterium
GTGCCATCACCGGCCACGTCCGAGGTCTTCGAGGCCACTTCGCGCACCATCTGCGCGCCCATGTTCTCCAGGGGCTCCTTCAGTTCAACCTCTTTCGCCACAGTCACGCCGTCTTTGGTGATTGTCGGAGACCCGAATTTCTTGTCCCGAATGACGTTGCGTCCCTTCGGTCCCAGCGTCACCTTTACCGCCTTGGCGAGGGTTTCGACCCCGCGAAGGATGGCCCGTCGGGCCTCATCATGGAACAGCAGCTGCTTAGCCATTGCGCATCAACCTCCCTTTAATGGTTACTTTTTATCCTTGAGAACCGCTAAGACGTCGTCTTCCCGAAGAATCATGAACTCTTTTTGCTCGTGGCTTACTTCGGAGCCGGAATATTTGGCGAACAGGATCGTGTCTCCGACTTTAACCTCCAAAGGCCGGACCGTGCCGTCTTCCAGAACGCGTCCCTTGCCCACGGCCACGATCTTGCCCTCCTGGGGCTTTTCCTTGGCCGAATCCGGCAGGATAATGCCTCCAGCGGATTTTTCCTGCTCTTCCAAAAGCCGAACGAGAATCCTGTCACCCAAAGGTTGGATAGCCATCTAAAAACCTCCTTAAGATCGATTTGTTCTAGGGGTCTACTAAATTAGCAGCTGAAGTAGCAGAGTGCTAATATTCGTGGATATCATAGCTGAACACGCGGAGTTGTCAACAAATTTTTTTACGGTAGGTCAGTTCCAAACCCCACAGGGTCAGGTCCGGGTTCACAATCTGAACAAAGCGGCACAGAGGAGCGATCAGACGGACGTGGCCGCCCGTGGCGATGACTTTCGCGCGGGGCGCGTATTCCTTTTTTAACCGGGTAATCAGCCCGTCGCAGAGGGCGGCATAACCGTAAAAAAGGCCGGCCCGCATGCTGGTTGCCGTGTCCCGGCCTAAAAACTCTTTGGGAGGAACCAGGGGGATTCCCGGCAGTAAAGCGGTTCGTTCCACCAGCGCTTCCAGCGAGATTTCCATGCCCGGCGCGATCAGCCCTCCTAAATACTCCCTTTTCGCGGAAACCAGATCCACGGTCACGGCAGTTCCAAAATCGACCACGATCGCCGGCCCGCCATAGAGATGAAACGCGGCCGCGGCGTTGACCAGCCGGTCCTGGCCGACTTGGGCCGGAATCCTGTACCGATTTTTGACCGGCGCCTGCAGATCCCGCCCCACCACAAAAACAGGACAGCCCACCGATTTAAGCGCCTTCTTGAGTAAAACGGCTGCCTTCGGCACCACGCTGGAGATAATCGCAACCGTTCGCGCTGAGCCGGTCGAAGCGCGGGGCAGCCGTTCATCCTTCGACAAGCTCAGGACGAACGGTTTTAGCTCTTTGGGGTACTCAACCCCGCTCGTCGGAAACCTGCCCCGCCGGATCAACCGGCGGCCGCGGAAAAGGCCGGCCGTCACGCTGGTGTTCCCGACATCCAGCGCGAGCAAAAGATTCAATTCAGGAATCGAGCCGCGAGGCACAGCGTGAACCATCCCAAGAATAGAATCGCGCCATGCAGGCGGACGGAGAGTTGATGGCGATGCTGGAAAGAGACGCGCAGTTTCTCCAGGTGGGCGGTCCCCTGAAACTCCGGCTGCTGCATCCTGCGCCGGATGTCCTGGATCTCGGGCTGGACGATCCCCGCGGAGTAGAAC
>CAZKNC010000309.1:0-1671 GCA_964553935.1 uncultured Planctomycetia bacterium
GGCACGGTGATGTAGTTGAGCAGCGCGTCGAACCAGACGTAGGTGACGTGCTCGTGACTAAACGGCACGGGGATGCCCCAGCTGACGCGCCGCCGCGGGCGCGTGATGCACAGCGACTCAGGCAACGGCTGTTCCAGCAGACTGACGAGCTCGTTGTACCGGCTCGCTGGCTGGACAAAAGTGGGATGCGCCTTCACAAACGCCTTCAACCACGGCTGCGCCGCGCGCAACGGCAGATGCCAGCCGTCCTCGGTCACCGCCTCGAGCGGACGTTGGCAGGCGGGACACGTGGGGCGTTGGCCGGTGCGGACCAATTGGGCCAGCTCCGCGTCGGTCCAAAATGTCTCATCCGGCGTGCAGTACCAGCCTTGATAGGTCGCGCGGGTCAGCTTGTGCTCGTCATAGAGCCGCGCGAGGATGGCCTGGACCGCGGCGGTGTGCCGAGCTTGCGTCGTGCGAATAAAATCGTCATACGCGATGTGCAGCAGCTTCCACAGCGCCACGAAGCGCTCCACGACCTGATCGACAAAGACCTGCGGGGCTTGGCCTGACGCGGCAGCCGCCTGCTCGATTTTCTGGCCATGCTCGTCGGTGCCCGTCAGCAAGAACACCTCCCGCCCCTTCACGCGGTAGTAGCGCGCCAGGCAGTCGGCCGCGATGGTGGTGTAGGAATGGCCGATGTGCGGCGCCGCATTCACGTAGTAGAGCGGCGTGGTCAAATAGACAATTTTAGACATCATGCTCGGTGGAGGGTCGAGGGTGCAGGGGTCTAACTGCATCACTGGTCCACCCCTCCACCCTTCAGAAGTTCCAGCCATTTCTCTCGTGCCAGCGCGGCCACCAACCTCGGGCTGACAAACTGCTCCAGCGAATCGCGGAGCGCCACCAGCTCAAGCGCCGTCTCGATACACCGGTCCCGATCGAACGCGCGGGCCTGGCGGCGGAGTCGCTCGGCGTGCTCCGCGTACACCAAATGCGCCGGATCCGCATCCACCACCGCGAGATCCCGCAGCCATTGCATGAGATCGTCCAAGAACTCGGCGACCTCCTCGCGCGTCTCAGGCAGCGGATGGGCGGCCCATGCCGAAGGCGCGTCGTCTGCCAATTGGGCGGCGATCTGCTGGTGGCGAGTCCATCGCGCGGCCAGCGCGAGCGCGCCGGAGGCGCTGCCGCCGGCGATACGCGCCACCGACTCCGCAACCTGCGGCTCGCAGCCCCGCTCGCCTATCACGATGCGCGCGATGGCATCGGCGGGCAGCGCGTCACACCGAATGAGCTGGCAGCGGGACCGAATCGTCGGCAAGCAATCCGCCACATGCGCGCTCGTCAACAGAAATCGCGTATGGGGGTTCGGCTCCTCCAGGGTTTTCAAGAGCGCGTTGGCGGCTTCTTCAGTCAACCGCTCTGCTCCATCGATGATCACCACCTGAGTGGCGGCGCTGAATGGGTGAAGGGCGATGCGACCAAGCAGTCCCCGGACGTCATCGATCTTGATCTGATCGGAAGCCCCGCCAGGCGCTAGGCCGTGCACATCGGGATGGCTGTTTCGATCAATCTGGCGACAGACCGCACAGGCATCGCAGGGCCTCGGCCCTTGTGCGGTGCAATTGAGCGCCTTGGCCATCTCGCGGGCCAATCGACGCTTGCCCACACCCTCGGGGCCGACGAGGA
>CAZKNC010000310.1:0-1283 GCA_964553935.1 uncultured Planctomycetia bacterium
CCCAGCACCTTCCTCAGCGCCGCGTGCAAAAGGTGAGTCGCCGTGTGGTTGCGCGCCACGGCCTGCCGCCGGCCCGCGTCCACTTGGGCCTCCACCGGCTCACCGCGCTTCACGGAACCCTGCGCCACCTCCGCCTGATGCACGAGGATGTTGCCGACCCATTGAGTGTCCAGCACGCGCACTTTGCCGCTGGAGCTTTGCAGCACGCCGGCGTCACCCACCTGGCCGCCCGCCTCTCCGTAGAAAGGCGAACGGTCCAGGATCACGCCGACCTTGGCCGGCGCCTTGGCCTCTTCCACCAGGCGGTTCTCCTGGATGACGGCCAGCACCTTGGCCTTGCTCGTGAGATCGCTGTAGCCGGTGAACTCGGTCGGCTGGCGCACACCGGCCACCAGCTCGGCGACCGCGTCCTTGGTGAAAATCGCACCGCTGAACCCGCTCCCCTGCTTCGACTTCACTTGCAGGTCGGCCAGCGCCTTCTCAAACTCTTTTCGAGGGGGCGACGCCACCTTCAGCTCTTCGCAGACCGCGGCGATTTCGTCGTAGGAAAGCCCATGCGTGTCGTAGAACTGCGCGGCTTTCTCCGCCGGGAACCTAACCCCGGTACCGGGTACAGTATCTGCTGTACCCGGTACCGAATTATGAATCGCCTCTTTCAGCAGCGGAAGTTTCTCCCCCAGCATCTGGTGAAACTTCTGCTCCTCGATCAAGATCGTCTTGGCGATCCCTTCGCGCCGGGCGGTGAGCTCCGGGTACGGCTCCTGCATCACGCGGGCCACCACCGGCACCAGCGTATGGAGGAACGGCTTCGTGAGCCCGAGGCCCATGCCGGCCCGCTCCGCCTTGCGCAGCAGCATGCGGAGCACGTACCCCCGCCCGTCGTTGGAAGGGACCACCCCCTCCGACGCCATGAACGTCAGCGCCCGCACGTGGTCGGCGATGGCGTAGACCGCCGCCCGGTCACGGTTCGACAAGCTCACCGTGACCGGTTCCGTTCGTTCTGAGCCTGTCGAAGAACGAACAAGGGTTCCAATTTCCTTCAGAATCGGCTCAAACAGATCCGTCTCAAAAACCGACCCTTTGTCCTGCAGGACCGCGGTCAGCCGCTCCAGCCCCATGCCGGTATCGATGTTCTTGGCCGGCAAATCTTTGAGAGATCCGTCCGGCTGGCGATCGTACTGGGTGAAAACCAGGTTCCAGACCTCCACGAACCGCCCACAGGGACAGCCGGGCTTGCAGTCGTCCGGAGACGGGCAAACCTTGCCGACTGTGCAGCAGCCGGT
>CAZKNC010000310.1:1293-1649 GCA_964553935.1 uncultured Planctomycetia bacterium
TGTCAAAATGGATCTCCGAGCAGGGCCCACAAGGGCCATTGGGCCCTTCGGCCGGAGCATTCGATGGCCAGAAATTATCCTGGGCGCCCAACCGGACGATCCGTTCCGCCGGCAAACCGATCTCTTTCTTCCAAACCTGAGCGGCTTCATCGTCTTTCTCATAGACGGTAGCCCACAAACGCTCCGCCGGAATTTTCATCTCTTTCGTCAGGAACTCCCAGCCCCAGCCAATGGCTTCCTTTTTGAAATAATCGCCGAACGAAAAATTGCCGAGCATCTCGAAGAAGGTCAGGTGGCTGGCCGTCCGGCCCACCTGCTCCACATAGCCGGTGCGGAAACATTTCTGACAGCTGGCC
>CAZKNC010000311.1:0-1648 GCA_964553935.1 uncultured Planctomycetia bacterium
ATGGGCGCTTCGCCGGAAGCGATGGCGCGGGTGCTTCGCCGGTTCCAGGGGCTTCCGCACCGGCAGGAGCGGGTCGCTCAACTGCGCGGGGTCACCTTCATCAACGATTCGAAATCGACCACGGTGGATTCCGGCATCCGCGCGATTGAGGCGGCCCCCGGGCCGGTGGTGTTGATCGCCGGCGGACGGGACAAAGGAAGCGATTTCCGCCAGCTCCGTCCGCTGGCCAAGAAACTCAAAGCGGCCGTGGTGATCGGGGAGGACGGGCCGAAAATCGCCGCCTCGCTGAAAGGGGTGGTGCCGATCCGCCGCGCGGAGGATTTCCCCCAGGCGGTTCAAACCGCATTTGAAATGGCTTCGCGAGGGGAATGCGTCCTGCTCTCGCCGATGTGCACCAGCTTCGACATGTTTCGGGATTTTGAAGATCGCGGCGAGAAGTTCGCGGAAATCGTCAAGGAACTTTCGGGCTGATGCGTTCCGCGCGCAGAGGGCTCCTGATCGTCACGGCCATTCTGTTGGCGTTCGGGGTGGTGATGGTCTACTCTTCCAGTGCGATCTACGCGCGGGACACCTACGGGGACGCCACCTATTTCCTGAAGAGACACCTCATCTATCTCGTGCTGGGTCTGCTCTGCGCCGGTTTTATCCTGGCGATGGATCCCAAACAGATCCGGCGCTGGTCCAAGCCGTTCATGGTGCTGGTCCTGCTGATGCTGGCGGCGGTGCTCGTTCCGGGGATCGGGCACAAGGTTTCGGGCGCCAGGCGCTGGTTCCGGTTCGGCGGATTCAGTCTTCAGCCGTCCGAGCTGGCTCAGATGGGAATCATTTTGTATTTTGCCGACGTGCTGACCCGGAAGCGGGGAATGCTGCGGGATTTCTTCCAGGGGGTCCTGCCGGCCCTCATGGTGCTGGGTGCGACGGTGGTGCTGGTGCTGGCGGAGCCGGATCTGGGCACCTCGGTGGCGATTGCGGTCGTGGCGATCCTGATGCTGCTGCTGGCCGAAGTGCGGTGGAAATTCATTCTACCGATGTTTCTTGCCGCCGTTCCCGTCGGAGTTCTTCTCGTGCTGATGAAGCCCTACCGGGTCCGCCGCGTGCTGGCTTATTTGAATCCCTGGGCCGATCCGGAAGGGGCCGGCTTCCAGCTGATCCAGTCGCTGGTGGCGCTGGGGTCCGGCGGCCTGCTGGGGCTGGGGTTGGGAGAGTCCCGGCAGAAACTGTTCTACCTGCCGGCGGCGCACACCGACTTTATCTTCTCAGTCATCGGGGAAGAGCTGGGGCTGGTGGGAGCGATCGGGACGCTGATTCTCCTGGGTCTGCTCTGCTGGTACGGAATCCGGATGGCCGCCTCCTGCTCGGATCCGTTCGGATTCCTAACCGGCATGGGAATCGTGCTGATGATCGCGTTCGAAACGCTGGTGCATGTGGGGGTGACCACGGGGGCCATTCCCACCAAGGGCCTGCCTCTGCCGTTCATCAGCTACGGCGGTTCTTCGCTGATGGTCAACCTGATCAGCATCGCGGTCCTGCTCAATGTTGCGCGGCCCGCGCGGGGCGGTGGATAATAGACCCATGTCGACGGATCAGCCGATGAGTGTGGTGCTGGTTTCCGGCGGGAGCGGAGGGCATTTGATGCCGGCGATGGCGC
>CAZKNC010000312.1:0-1648 GCA_964553935.1 uncultured Planctomycetia bacterium
CGGAACGGCGGCTGGAAACCTACGCGGGCAACCCGGTTGCTGTTACGAATTCCTCGGCGCAGCCGCCGGCTTCCGGCACGGCCCTGGAGTTTCTCGCCGCTCAAAAAGTGGCCTCTGGGAACGGGACCGGCCTGCTGGAGACCTGGAGCGTCCCTTCAACGGATCCGTTGTTCGGCCAGCTCACGGACCGCGCGTTCAGCTACGATGAGGCGATCGCGGCGCAGGGTCTCCTGCTTCAGGGAAAGATCGGCGAAGCGCGTGAGATCCTGGACGCTCTTTCCGCTCTAGAGGCCGGCACCGGCCGGGTGGGTTTCGGCTATCAGGTGGGTCCTTTGGGGACGGATGTGCCGGCGGTTTTCGCGGCCACAAATGCCTGGGTCGGAGAAGCGCTGCTTCTGTACCAGGTCGCCACAAAAGACACCCGGTATCAGCCGATGGCGGAAAGAATCGCAAACACCCTTCTTTCCTTTAAGGATCCCGTGACCGGTTTGTTGAAGGGCGGACTGAACGCCGATGGGAATCCGTTTCCCTGGATCTCCACGGAGCACAACCTGCAGGCCGTTTCCTTCCTGGAGGATTTGGGGTTTGTCACCGACAATATAGCGTATCTGCTGGAGGCGCAATCCATCGCGCAGGCGGTCAACACCCATCTCTGGGCGGGCGATCATTTCCGGCAGGGTTTCAATGACGACGCGTTGTCGCTGGACGCTGAAGTTTTGGGGGCCCTATTTTACACTGCATCTTTTGTGGCTCAGGATCTATCGCGCGCCGACACGGTCCGTAATTTCATCGAAAATAATTTTAAGAAAACCATCGATGTCGGCGGCTCGCCGGTAACCGGATACGCCTTCTCTCCATTGGATTCTTTTATTTGGGTCGAAGGTTCCTTGATGGTCGGATATTTGGATTGGGCGATGGGTCGAACTACTTCGGCTCGCGCGATCCGGGACGCTATGGAGCGGTTCCGAGATTCTTCCGGAGGCATGCGGTATGCTTCTTCCACCGCCCAAAGCCAGGCGCCCGGTTCGAACGCTTTCTTCCCGGCTTTTCCGCATATCGCCGCGACCGGCTGGTCATTGACTTTAGACGCCCTTCTCTCGGCAGACTCCGAATAGTTTTTTTGTTTTCTTTGCCGGGTGAAAGAGTCGGCGCGGATCATCTAGATCTTTCCCTCCATTCAAGGAGAGGGGATCCACGTCGGCCGGCCGCACCTGTTCGTCCGGTTCTGGAACTGCAACATGGCCTGCCGGTACTGCGACACCGACTACAAAGGCCCGTACCGGGAATATGATTCCGAATCTCTTTCCTCTGAAGTCCACTCCCAGATTCAAGCCCACGGCCCGTTTCACGCGGTGAGTCTGACCGGCGGCGAGCCGCTGCTCTGGAGCCGGTTTCTGAAGGGCTGGCTTCCGTGGTTGAAGGCGCGAGGGCAGGCCACCTACCTGGAGACCAACGGCACGCTTCCGGCCGCTTTGGCGGAGGTTCTGCCGTGGATCGATATCATTGCGATGGACTTGAAGCCGCCGACGGCGACGGCCGATCGGTCTTTCTGGGGGGAGCATGAGGTGTTCCTCCGCCGAGGGTATGAGGCGGGCCGGGAAATTTTCGTGAAAGTAGTGGCGACGCCGCAGACGGCTGATGGAGAAAT
>CAZKNC010000313.1:0-1644 GCA_964553935.1 uncultured Planctomycetia bacterium
GGCGCCGATCCCCTCCCCGAAGAACGAGGAGACCCGCCGGCGGGTGTGGTCGTAGAACTGGTCGACGACCTTCGGCCCAAACGGAAGCGGGACCGCCGGAGAGAATGATCCCCTTCGGATTTTCTTTTCGGAGGAGTTCCGGAGAGATGCTGAACGGCACAATCTTGCAGAAGACGTGGAGTTCCCGGACCCGGCGGGCGATCAGTTGGGCATACTGGGAACCAAAATCAAGGATGAGGATCGTGTCGGGATTCAACATCCTCTGATTTTACCATTTGAGATTGCTCATGGCGCAGCCGGAGTTGTCCGCAGGCCCCTTCGATATCCAGCCCGCGGGAGCGTCGGAGCGTGCAGACGATGCCGCCGGCCTTCAGCGCCCGCTCGAACGCCAGCATCCGTTTGAGCGGAGGCCGCTTGAAAGGCAGGCCCGGAATCGGGTGGCACGGGATCAGGTTCACTTTACAGAAAGAACCCTTCAACAGTTTCGCCAGCTCCTGCGCGTGCTCGACGGAATCGTTCACCTCGAAAAGCAGGATGTATTCGAAGGTGACCAGTCGTTTGGTTTTTTTAGCGTACGCGCGGCAGGCGGCGATCAATTCCTTAAGCGGGTATCGGCGGTTGACCGGCATGATCTGGCCGCGCAGTTCATCGTTCGGCGCATGGAGTGAAATGGCCAGCTCGATCTGCAGGCCTTCCTTGGAAAGCTGTTCGATCTTGGGAACCAGTCCCACGGTGGAGATAGTGATCTTGCGGGCGCCGATGCCGAGCGCCTGCGGGTCGTTCAGGATCCGGATCGCCTTGAACAGGTTGTCGTAGTTGGCCAGCGGCTCGCCCATTCCCATAAAAACCACGTTCGAGACACGGCTGGACTTGAGATCGCGGTTCACGAGGAGGATTTCCTGGACGATCTCGCCGGGGGTCAGGTTGCGGCGGAACCCTTCGAGGCCGCTGGCGCAGAACGCGCAGGCGTAGGCACAGCCGACCTGCGTGGAGGCGCAAACGGTGTTACGGCCTGGCGCGGGGATTAAAACCGTTTCGATCTGCTCCTCGCCGAGCGCAGAGAGGTATTTGACGGTTTTATCTTCGGAGCGGCGGATTTCCACCGGCCGAAGCGTCCAGAGGGAGAATTCCTTGACCAGCGCTTCGCGCAGAGCGGGAGGGATCTGCCGAATTTGCTCGAAACCGACAGCCCCTTGCCGGTAGACGGCATCGAGAACTTGTCGGGCCCGGTAGGCCGGCTGACCTTGCTTCACCACCCACTCCGTCAGCTCCGCCGGCGTCAAATCAAAAACAGATCGAAGTGTTTCTATTTCCCCATCCCGACTCTTTGCGTGCGCTGGGCCAGTTTCCCTTCGGTCTGAATGGACGGAGCGATGATGATTTCCGTGAGCTGAAACTCTTTCGTGTTCCGGGCGCCCACCGATCCCATCGCCGTGGTCAGCGCTCCCATGAGGTTCTGAGTACCGTCGTCGGTCCGGGCCGGACCATAGAGGATTTCCTCCAGCGTGCCGGTGACGCCGACATGGATGCGGGTTCCGCGCGGCAGGTTCGCGTGGGGGGTCGCCATTCCCCAATGGTATCCGCCGCCGGGGGCCTCTTTCGCCCGAGCGAACGGGGAACCGATCATCACGGCGTCCGCCCCGC
>CAZKNC010000314.1:0-1642 GCA_964553935.1 uncultured Planctomycetia bacterium
CCTGCCGCGGTTCCAGCCGCCGGCTGGCAAGTCGCAGGAGACCTATCTGCGGGAACTGGTGGAGGAGGGCGTGCGCCGCCGGTATCCCAACGCCGACGACAAGGTCCGCCAGCGGGTCCAGCATGAGCTGGCCATCATCTCCAAGGCCGGATACAACAGCTACTTCCTCATCACGTGGGATTTCGTCCGGTTCGCCAAGTCCAAGGAGATCCCGGTGGGCCCCGGCCGCGGTTCGGCCGCCGGGTCGGTAGTGAGCTACTGCTTGGGGATCACGGATCTGGATCCGCTGGAGCATGACCTGATCTTCGAGCGGTTTTTGAACCCGGACCGGATCTCCATGCCCGATATCGACATCGATTTCTGCTACGAGCGGCGCGGGGAAGTGATCGACTACGTGACGCAAACCTACGGCAAGAACAACGTGGCGCAGGTGATTACGTTCGGCACCATGCAGGCCAAAGCGGTGGTCCGCGACGTGGCCCGCGCGATGGGCTTCTCTTACCCCGAAGCCGACCGGATCGCCAAGCTGATCCCATTCGAGCTGGGCATGACGCTCAAGAAGGCGCTCGACTTGGTGCCGGAACTGAAATCCCTCACCACATCCGATCCGCGCGTCAAGCAGTTGATCGAGACCTCCATGGTGCTGGAAGGGCAGACGCGCCACGCCTCCACGCACGCGGCCGGTGTGGTGATCGCCGACGGGGATCTCACCGATTACGTGCCGCTGGTCAAGACCTCCGAAGGGTTGATCTCGACCGGTTTTGCCATGGAAGCGGTGGAGAAGATCGGCCTTTTGAAGATGGATTTCCTGGGCCTGCGGACGCTGACCGTGATTGATGAGGCCTCCAAGTTAATTCGCCAGGCCAGCGGCCGGCCGTTCGACATTGAGAAAATCCCGCTGGACGATGCCAAGACCTACGCGATGCTCACGCAGGCGGAAACCACCGGTGTTTTCCAGCTGGAGTCCAGCGGCATGCGGGATCTGGTCCGCCGGCTGAAGCCGGAGCGGTTCCAGGATTTGATCGCGCTGGTGGCTTTGTTCCGTCCGGGTCCGCTCGGCTCCGGCATGGTGGACGACTTCATCCGCCGCAAGCACGGCCAGCTCCAGCTCAGCTACGACCATCCGTGCCTGGAGCCGATCTTGAAGGACACCTACGGCGTTTACATCTACCAGGAACAGGTCATGCGGATCGCCCACGAGCTGGCCGGGTTTAGTCTGTCGGAAGCCGATACACTGCGCAAGGCGATGGGGAAGAAGACGCCCGAGGTGATGGAAGCGGCGCGGGAAAAATTCATCGCCGGCTGCGTGAAAAACAAGGTGGACAAGCGGCTGGCGCAGAAGATCTTCGAGAAGATCGAATTCTTCGCCGGGTACGCGTTCAACCGCTCGCACAGCGCCGCCTACGCGCTGATCGCTTACCGCACCGCGTTCCTGAAAGCCAACCATCCGCTGGAGTTCATGACCGCCTTGCTCACCAGCGAGCGGGACGACCCCGACAAGACCGCCCAATACATCGAGGAGGCGCGGCCCGTCGAGGACCGGCTCGATCGCGTCGAGCGGCTCGGCCGCCGCCTGGTAGCGGCGCGAGATCGAGCGCTCGGCCGCCTCGTCCGGGTAGCCGATCGTGACCCTCAGGAGGAA
>CAZKNC010000315.1:0-1627 GCA_964553935.1 uncultured Planctomycetia bacterium
CTGGTTTCGGTGGTGATCCGCCATTTTGAAGGAACGTTGATTAAAGTCGTAGCGCTGGCCTCCTTTATGCCGCTGATCGCCGCCATGGGCGGCAACGTCGGCGCCCAGTCGGCAACCATCGTGGTGCGCAGCCTCGCCATGGGACATTTGCAGATGAAGGAATGGTCCAAAGCCATGGTGAGGGAATTCGCGGTTGGGATTCTGTTGGGTTTGAGCTACGGGGCGGCGGTGGGTGGTTTCGCTTATCTGCTTTACGGGGAATTCCTCGGGCTCTATTTCGCCGTGGTGGTGTCTCTGGGAATGGTGATTTCGATGACCGTGGCGGCAACGATCGGAGCGGTGGAGCCGTTCATCTTCGAGCGAATGGGGATCGATCCGGCCACCGCCACGGGGCCGCTCATCACCACCACGACGGATTTGATCGCGACCAGCGCGTATTTGGCGCTGGCCACTTGGGTTCTGGTATGACGCGGGAAATGGGAAGATGAAAAGCGTTCGGGTTTTGGCTCTCGTCCTGCTTCTTCTGCCGGCTTGGTGTGCTTTGGCGGAAGGCCAGTATCGGCCTCCGCCGCGAAAAGGGAACGTTCCGACGGGGGCCGATCCGTTCGACGAGGCCGTGAACCCGGATCGGTTCCGGAAAGGGAATGTCAAGTTGGGAACCCAGGAGCTGGTCGGCAGCGGTATGACGGCGCTTCACGAGGAGCATCAGCGGATCTTGAAGGAACTGGAAGAACTTAAAACTGAAATTCGGAACCTAAAGGAAGGCCATCGATGAAAGAAGTTTTGATTAACGTCGACCCCATGGAAATCCGCGTGGCGGCTTATGTGGACGGCGATTTTGAGGAGTTCTATGTGGAGCGGTCCACGCCGGCTCCCCTGTTGGGCAACGTGTACAAAGGGAAGGTTTCCTCCATCGTGCCGGGGATCCGGGCCGCATTCGTGGACCTCGGTACCGGCAAGAACGGATTCTTGTACTTGAACGACATCGTCGGACCTGCGCCCGAGGCGGAAGAAACCGTCCAGGAGGAAGAAGAAAAGCCGGCGGTTTCGCCGTTGGAGGGAGCGCCCATGCCGCGGATCCAGGATCTGCTTCGGATCGGGCAGGAAGTTCTGGTTCAGGTGGTGAAGGATCCCATCGGCACAAAAGGGCCGCGGTTGACGACGCACCTGACGCTGCCGGGGCATTTCATGGTGTTGATGCCGCTGGACAGCGCCTTCGGTCTTTCGAAAAGGGTGGACGATCCGAAAGAGAGAGAGCGACTGCGCACGATGGTGAAGAGTTTGCGGCCTCCACCCGACGTGGGAGTGATCATTCGGACCGCCGCCCAGGGAGCCAACCGGCGCCAGCTGGGAAGAGACCTTCGGTTCCTGCTCAACCTCTGGAAACGCATCAAGGCCCGCTCGGTCCAGGCCGCTGCGCCCGCCCTCATCCACGAGGAGTACAACCTGCCTCTGCGGATCGTCCGGGATAATTTGAGCGACGACGTCAAGAAAATCATTGTGGACTCCAAGAACGAGTTCCACCAGATCATGCGGTTTCTCGCTCAGACGGAACCGCAGATGCGTTCCCGCGTGGAGCTCTACCAGCAGAATGTGCCCCTGTTCGAAAAAAAGGGGTTGGAAAAAG
>CAZKNC010000316.1:0-1620 GCA_964553935.1 uncultured Planctomycetia bacterium
CGCTCTGTTCAAGTGCCCGACGATCGTCAATGACGTGGAAACCCTTTCCTGGGTGGCGCCTATTCTGAGGAACGGCGCCGAATGGTTCGCCAAAATCGGAACGCCGAAACAGGGCGGCACGCGGCTCTTCAGCGTCTCCGGCCATGTGGTCCGCCCCGGTTTATATGAAGCGCCCGTCAGCGTCACCCTCCGGGAGCTGATCGAGCAATACGCCGGCGGCGTGGCCGGCGGGAAAAAACTCAAGGCGGTGGTTCCGGGCGGGATTTCGGCCAAAATCTTGAAGGCCGATGAGATCGATGTGGCGATGGACTTCGATTCCCTGATGGCCGCCGGCACCATGGCTGGTTCCGCCGGAGTCATCGTGCTGGACGAGACCACCTGCATGGTGGAAGCCCTGCATTCGGCCAGCCATTTCTTTGCCGATGAATCCTGCGGGCAGTGTTCCCCCTGCCGGGAAGGGACCGGCTGGATCCTCAAGATGATGAACCGGGTCCAAAAGGGGCAGGGCAAGGCGGACGATCTGAAGAACATGCTTACGACCGCCGGCAACATGGAAGGCAAGACGATCTGTGTCTTCGCCGACGCCGCGGCTTGGCCGGTGCAGAGCTATATCGACAAGTTCCGGTCCGAGTTCGATTACCACGTCGCGAACGGCCGGTGCGATCTGGCGCGGCGGAGTGAGGTGGCTGTCTGATGGCCCACACGCTGAGCACGACCGAAGAACTGAAGAAGTCTTACGACCGCATCTATGAAAAACGGCCGATTCATCATCAGGACCCGCTGTATCGCTGGATCGGTTCCTTGCTTCAGCTGAAATCCGGCAAGCGTCTGCTCGATGTCGCATGCGGTCCCGGCTGGATGCTGTTTGAAGCCAACCGCCGCGGCCTGCAGACGGAAGGGATTGACCTTTCCCAGAAAGCGGTGGGGTTGGCCAAACAACATGCGCCGCAGGCCGGTGTCCAGGTGGCCGATGGGGAGCATGTGCCGTTTCCGGATGCCTCGTTTGACTACGTCACTTGCCTGGGAAGTCTGGAGCATTACATGCACCCGGTTCAGGGTCTCAATGAACTGGGCCGTGTTTTGAAAGCAGGCGGCACCGCGCTGGTGATGCTCCCCAACAAGTATTACTTGAAGCACATGCTTCAGGAAATCCGGACCGGCAAAAGCCCGGATGAGCAGGAAGGATTTGAACGTCTGCTGACGCGCAAGGAATGGAGCGATCTGATCGCGCAAAGCTCGCTGAAATTGCTTCAAGTCGTCCGCCAGAACGAGATCAAGCCTCTCTTCTGGCCCGGCAGCCGGAAAATCCGCTCTTTGAACAAGGTCGCGACCAGTTGGCTGTATCGGCTCTTTTGCCCGATGGATTTTTCCTACCACTTTGTCTTTATTTGCGGAAAGCGCGGATAAAATGCCCACGCTGACGATTGACGGCAAGCAGGTCACGGTTCCCGCAGGCACCACCGTGATCCAGGCCGCGGAGCAGGCCGGGGTCTTTATTCCGCGCTACTGCTACCATCCCGGGCTGTCGATCGCCGGCAATTGCCGCATTTGTTTGGTCGAAGTCGAAAAGGCGCCCAAACTTCAGATCGCCTGCAACACGCCGGTCGCCGAGGGGATGGT
>CAZKNC010000317.1:0-1619 GCA_964553935.1 uncultured Planctomycetia bacterium
GCCCATGGCGTGAGGTAGGCGGGGTTCCCCTTGCCGCTGGAAAGCCCAAGAAGGATGATCAGCGCCAGGGCCGCCATTTTCGCGGCGGTAAAAAAATTCTGAACCCCCTTGCCCACATGCAGACCGATCACATTGGCCAGCGTCAATCCGGCGATCGCGGCGGAGGCGGTCCATCGGACGAATCCCAGGCGGCACACTCCGGCTGCGCTTAGATATTCGGCGAAAACCACTCCGAGAACCGCGATGGTTCCGATGCGCTCGGTGAACACCTTGGTCCAGCCGAAAACGAAGCCGACCGCCGGACCGAACGCTTTCTGAAGATAGATGTAATCCCCGCCGGTCTTGGGATACGCGGCACCCAACTCCGCATAGCAAAGGGCGCCGCAGAATGAGATGAGCCCGCCGACCGCCCAAACCGCCATGACCAGCGCGGGGCTGTGCAAATGCCCGGCGATCGAGGCGGCGGATCGGAAAATCCCCGCGCCGATCACGCAGCCGATCACCAGCGCCGTCGCGTCCCAAAGTCCCAGCGATCTTTTAAGAGCCGCTCCGCTCATTGATCCTCCCAATGCCAATGCCAGGGCTCGAACGCGGAATCCCCGCCGCGCGGATAGGACAAATGGAACCCGAACTCTTTCGCGCGCGCATGGAGCCAGCCGTATTCCTGAAGCTCCTCGAATTCCTCCGGCCGGTCTTCTCCATTGATCCCTTCCGGCGTGATGAAGTCGATCGCCTGAAATGCCGGGCTTCCATGCTCGCTGCAGCCGGGAAGCGCCACGTGCCGGTTGGTCTCCCGGATCGAGGTGCCGTGCTTGGGCATGTAAAACAGGAAGAGATAAAACTGATAGGCCGGCGAACGGTAGCCGGATTCGACCAGCAGCCGCTTGCCCAGGTCGGCCTCCATGGCCGCCATCATCCGGCGATAGGCCTCGTAAGCCTCCGCGGGAAGGTACTGGACATCCATGCGCTTCGATCGGCTGTTCCGGAACACCGTCTGACGGTCGATCCGGATGAACCGCTGCGAGGGAGAAGGCGGCGGCAGGCGCCGGCTGGCCCCGTTCAACTGCGCCGGATCGATCGAACGGAACTGTTCCACGAATTCCCGCTGATCCGGGGACAGCCGCTGGACCATCTCCTCAAACGTGATCAGCGGCGCGGTCCCCTCTTTCTTGCGCTGGTCCACCAGCGGGACCAGCGCCTGCAGGACCGATTGGCGCAGGTTCTGTTCGGCTTCGGTCAGCCCGTCCAATGAAAGCGCCATGGCGGCGGCCATGCAAACCGCTGTGATCCGCATGGAACTCATTATAATGGAGGGCATGCGGCTCGTTTTATTTCTCCTGCTGTCGGCTGAAATTTTTTTCTTCCCTTCCCTTTCCTCAGCGGAACTCACGGCTCGCGTGGCGGTCGAGGTGGCCGACCTGCGCAGCCAGCCGACACTGCCGCCGGCCGAGCGCGATCACGATCCGGTGGAAGAAAGCCAGCTGCTGTATGGCGACCTCGTCTCGGTGCTGGAAGAGAAAGAGGATTGGGTGCGCGTGTCTGCGGTGCAGCAGCTGGAGTACACGCACACTCAACGCTGGGAAGGCTACCCGGGATGGGTCCGCCGGTCGGCGCTGACC
>CAZKNC010000318.1:0-1613 GCA_964553935.1 uncultured Planctomycetia bacterium
AACGCAGAGGACTTTCGCGGAGTTGGCACCTGCGTTTTCCATCTGGTGAGCCTGGTCCTTCGACGATGCTCAGGATGGTTCGAGGGATAGTGAGCGTCCTTCGACTCACGTTCGTTCGCTCAGGACTGTGCCGAGCGAAGTCGAGGCACGAAGTCGAACCACCGCTGTTTCCGTAAATCACCAAGCCTCTTGAGTTTTCTAAACTGATAGTTTACAATACTCATCATGGCATTCATTCCCCGAGCCATCGCTCCGCAGCTCGTGCGCGCCTCCCGCCAATTCCCAGCCCTGCTGCTGACCGGGCCCCGCCGGGCCGGGAAAACCACGCTGCTGCGACGGCTGTTTCCCCGGGCGGCGTATCATCTGCTGGAAGACCCGGATGTGATCGCGCGCATCCGGAGCGATCCGCGCGGCTTTCTGGAGGAGGCGCGGCCACCCGCCATCCTGGATGAGATCCAGAATGTGCCGGAGCTCTTCAATTACCTCCGCACGCGCATCGACCGCGCCCCGCGGCGCTGCGGCCGGTGGTTGCTGACCGGCTCCCAGGACGCGTCCTTGATGCGCGGGGTGTCGGAGTCGATGGCCGGGCGCGTGGCGGTGTTCCATCTGCTGCCCTTGTCGCTGCAGGAAACGTCCCGCGTCTCGCTGTGGCGCGGCGGATTTCCTGAAGTGCTCGCGCGGCCGTCGGCGGCTGAGGTCTGGTTTCGGTCCTACATTCAGACGTATCTGGAACGCGATGTGCGCTCGATCAGCTCCATCCGCGACTTGAGCGCGTTCCGACGGTTTCTCGCGCTCTTAGCCAGCCGCTGCGGGCAGCTGTTGAATAAGACGGACGTGGCGGCTCCGCTGGGGGTGTCGGTGCCGACCGTGACCGAGTGGCTGAGCATTTTGGAGATGACGGCGCAGATTCTCCTGGTGCCGCCGTTTTATGAGAATTTCGGCAAGCGATTGATCAAGTCCCCCAAGCTCTATTTTGTGGATTCGGGGCTCGTGTGCCATCTCCTGGGCCTGGCGACCGAGGCGGCGCTGGTGCGCTCGCCCTTCCTCGGGCCGGTCTTCGAGGGATTTGTCGCCTCGGAACTCATCAAACACCAGGTGAACGCCGGTCGAGGACGCGCGCTGTATTACTTTCGAGACCAACAGGGGCTCGAGGTGGATTTCCTCTGGCCGATGGGAGACCGTCGACTGCGACTCATTGAGGCCAAAGCTTCTCGGACGGTGACACCGGAGGCGGCGGCGCCACTGGAACGCCTGGGAGCGGCCATCCCGAAGACCTATGTGATCGACAAGCGGGTGGTGTATCGGCGTTCGATCGGCGGGGACCCTTCGCTCTCCGCGCTCGCGCCTGGCGTTCGGGCAGTCGGCCTGGAAGGCCTGCTGAGAGAGGCCGTGCCGCGTCCAGAAGGGACACGTTGAGGTGAGCGAGCGCATCAACGCACCGGAGAAATCGGAGCCCGCCTCCCTCGTCCCGCCTCGCTGATCACGTCGTCGTTCTTTCACCGGCGCTGCGGCAAGAAGCGTTTGATCGTCGGATCGAAACCGGGTATCATGCCCCGCTATGGGATTCAGCTGCGGGATCATCGGGCTGCCGAACGTCGGCAAATCCACCCTCT
>CAZKNC010000319.1:0-1611 GCA_964553935.1 uncultured Planctomycetia bacterium
GGCCAGACTGACTTGCGCCGGAGTCAAAACTGGACTTACTGCCCCCTCCCTAGCAACAACTTGGGGGTCTAAAATTGCCATATCAATATTTGCGGAGCTCATGATGGTGGGATTATTTTCAAAGTTTTCCTAAGGTAAAACTATAAACGAGAATCATTCCTAAGTAAATCGAAGTTCCCCTCATCCACAGAGGAAAAACATTAAGCTAAATCAAGCTAAGATGAATTGAAGCCGTCGACATCTCGCAAACTTATAATGCTGCTCAGTTAAGCTCAAAACATCGAGACGTCATCCCTGCGCAGGCAGGGATCCAGTGTCTTTCCGCTTTTACGCCGCTGGATTCCCGCTATCGCTATGGGAATCATCGCCTACAAGCGATGATCGTTTTGCGGGCGAGTAGCGTGCTACTCGAATTCCCCGCGTCACCCTTCGCGGGAATGACGATACTTGAGATACGGCTTTACTGAACGATATTGCCCTCCAAGCTGACAATTGAGAAGAGTCCAGGAAAAACCCCTTGATCGGACTATAATGATTTGACTCCATATTGATCCCTCCTTCACCTCCATTACTTAGAATAAAAACATGAACGCCAACGATAAAATTCTCGGAATTACTGACATGTCACCGCAAGAAATCTCCCTCGATGTCTTATTAGAAAAATATGCTAAAGGCGAAGAGTCCACGATTTTAGATGTACAAACCCGCGTCGCCAAAGCGCTAGCCTCAGTCGAAGCACCGGACTTTCAAGCCTATTACGAAGAAGAATTTTTATGGGCGCAAAAAAACGGCTTCGTCCCCGCAGGACGCATCAATTCCGCCGCCGGCATGGATTTGCATGCCACCCTGATCAACTGTTTCGTACAACCTGTGGGCGACTCGGTTTCCAGCACCGTCAACGGCAAACCCGGCATCTACACCGCCCTGTCTGACGCCGCCGAAACCATGCGCCGTGGCGGTGGTGTAGGCTACGATTTTTCGACGATACGCCCCAAAGATGCGCTGGTACGCGGCACCCGCTCCCGCGCTTCTGGCCCGATTTCTTTCATGCAGGTATTCAACGCCTCTTGCTCCACGGTCGAATCTGCCGGTGCGAGGCGCGGTGCGCAAATGGGCGTCTTGCGTTGCGATCATCCCGACATCCTCGATTTCATTCACGCCAAAGACAAAGGTGATCTAACCAACTTCAACATCTCCATCGGCGTCACCGATGAATTTATGCAAGCCGTCGCCGATGATGGCATGTTCGCGCTAGTCCACAAAGCCGAACCCAGCGACGACAAAAAACAAGCGGGTGCCTATCAAAACGAACAAGGTTTATGGGTCTATCAAAACCTCAAAGCGCGCGACTTATGGGACGAGGTGATGAAATCCACCTACGACCACGCCGAGCCGGGCATCTTATTTTTGTCACGCATCAATGCCGAAAACAATCTGGCCTATTGCGAAACCATAGAGGCGACCAATCCTTGCGGCGAGCAGCCATTGCCCGACTACGGCTGCTGCTGTCTGGGATCGATTAATCTGACCCGCTTTGTCAAAGCGGCTTTCACCGAGCATAGTAGTTTTGATGTGGAGGTGTTTAAGAATGTAGTGACGATCGCCACCCGC
>CAZKNC010000320.1:0-1610 GCA_964553935.1 uncultured Planctomycetia bacterium
CCGGCGCTGAGTAAAACGGCCCTGTTTCGCGAGGAAACAGGGCCGTTGGCTTTTTAGGGGCGGCGTGCTATTCTGCCTCGATCAGCCACCGATGACGAAGAAAGAAACCCTCCGGCGCACTCTCTTAAAACGGCTTCATCGGCAGCCGGCTCGCGCCCGGCTGGAAAAAAGCGCTCGTATCCGGCGGCGTTTGAGCCGTTTGCCGGCGTACCGGCGCGCGAAATCCGTCCTCTGCTACGTTTCCATCGACGGAGAAGTGGAAACAGGAATCCTCGTGGAACAGATCCTGTGCGACCGGAAAAAACTCGCGGTTCCCGTGGTGCTTCCAGGCGGCCGGATGAAAATCGCCCCGGTTCGGCGTTCTCGGCGGGAACTGATGCAGGTAGATTTGTTCGGAATCCCGGTGCCGGCATCCGGCAGCGGCCGGGTTTCTCTCCGAGAGCTGGATCTGATCATCGTTCCAGGAGTGGCGTTCGATGTCCAGGGCTGGAGATTGGGCCGCGGATTGGGTTATTTCGATCGATTTTTGAGCCGGCTGCCGCGAACGGTTCCCCGTATCGGGCTGGCGTTTGAGCTTCAGATCGTCAAAGAAGTGCCGGTTCACGCGCATGATGAACAAATGCAGGCGGTGGTAACGGAAAAGACAAACTATGAAAATTCTCCTCGTCGGTGACGTCGTGGGCTCCCCCGGGCGGGACGCGGTCAAGGCGATTGTTCCGATCCTGCGCGTCCAGCGGAAACTCGACTTCGTGATTGTCAACTGCGAGAACATCGCCGGCGGCGCCGGAGTCACGCCCAAAACCGCGCAGGATCTCCTGGAAACGCCCGGGATCGACATGCTGACCAGCGGCCAGCACATCTGGCGGTACCGGGAAATCGGCCCGTACATGGACGCCGAGCCGCGGCTCTTGAAGCCGGTGAATTACCCCAAGGGAACGCCCGGTTTCGGAGCGTACGTCTACGCGGCCCGAAACGGGACTAAAGTCGGCGTGGTGAATCTGCTGGGCCGGGTTTTTATGGGCGTGGACGCGCTGGACGATCCGTTCCGGGTGGGGATGGAAGAGATCGAGAAAATCAAAAAAGAGACGCCGATCGTTTTGGTAGATCTGCACGCGGAGGCGACCTCCGAGAAAATCGTCATGGGCTGGTACCTGGACGGGCATGTCAGCGCGGTGGTCGGCACGCATACGCACATCCAGACGGCCGATGAGCGGATTCTCCCGAAGGGGACCGCGTATTTGACCGATTTGGGAATGACCGGGCCTTACGATTCGGTGATCGGCCGGGAGGTGGAGCCGGTTTTGGAAAAATTCCTGACCGGCATGCCGAGCCGGTTCGATGTCGCCAAAGGAAACGTCAAGCTGTGCGGCGCCCTCATCGAAGTGGATGAGAAAACCGGAAAGGCCGCGGCGATCGAACGGATCCAGGTGCCGTTTGGCGAATAGACTGATCCATCACATTGAAGAACTTTGGCGCAGCCAGATCCACGGCGGCGCGCGTTCGGCTTCGGCGCGGAAGAAGGCCGACTGGACGGTGCGAGATCTGCCGGCCCAGGACCGTCCGCGTGAGCGATTGTTGGAGCTGGGGGCGGAAGCTCTTTCCCAGCAGGA
>CAZKNC010000321.1:0-1609 GCA_964553935.1 uncultured Planctomycetia bacterium
AAGGCCAAGCTGGAGAAATTAGGCCTGATCAACTCGGAGGGGCAGGTGACTCCCTTCCAGGTAACTCCGGACTATTTGGACAATCTCTACTCGGCCGATGCCTGGGCTCGGCTCTTTAATCGTCCAGCCGGGACCGTGACTGAGGAAGGGCTTCGCTACGCCATCACCATGGCTTCGGAGTACATGTTCCAGGTCTTAAACGGCAATTCGGCCGCCGCGATTGAAGATCCGCTGACCGGCACGCGGCTCATGAACGACTTTGCGACGTACGAGATCTTCTGGCATTGGCTCTGGACCGCTCTGCGGCATCAGGTTCCGCTCTCCAACTCGGATGGAACTCCGACGATGCAGGGAAATCTCGACGAAACAATTAGTGCGGTCCGGGTTACGCCAGAGCTGGTTCGCACGCTTCTCCGGGAGAGGTCCGAAACGGTTGCGCGCTATTTCGAGCAGCATCCGGAAAACCCCCGCAGGTTCGATCGGAGATTGGCGCCGGTGGTCATGGCCATCCTGGAGCGCCAGCTTCTGTATCCGGAATGGATCACTTACGGCTCCCGCGTGCTGTATTCCATCCTGGAGAGAGACGAACCCTTCCGTAACGCGATTTTAGAGGGCATCTTTGGTTCTCGGGATCCACTGCTTCGTCAGGTTGGAGCCGCCCGTTTTCGTGGAGGGGCTGTTCGGGATCTGGCTGAGCAGGCGCTGACGGCCCATGATTTCGTCCGTGACATCTTCCCGGACCCGCAGGCGGATGAGCAGGCAATTGCCCAAGGTTTCGACGAGGCCAAGCGTACGGCAGCCGCCGGCGTGGTGGTCAGGGGCGTGCAGGGAGTCTTGGCCGTAATCCCCGAATCGAAGCTTCTTCATCGGGTACTGATCTATCCGGGTTCCGATGGGGCAAGCCAGCGGTCCGTCCTCAATAACCAATGGCCTTTGGACAAAGCGATTCCCGGCGCTTTCCAGGCGATGGGAGCCAATCCTTCGGTTGGTCCGGTCCTCGTCAAGGTTTTGGAAAATGGGGATGTCGAACTTCTGAAGATCGTTTCCGCCGAGGATCAATGGAAGGCGGAAGCGCGGGTGGAGTTCGGCAGCTTCCCGAGTGTTTTGACGGCGGCCGGAACACGGGTCTACGCCGACGGGATGGCGCTGTTTCGACTGAACCAGCTCTCTGGAGATCCGTTGATCGCTGTCATCGGCGGCTCTTATCGAATCGGCGAACCCGGCTCGCCGGAATCGGTGAAATTCACTCCGGTTTCCTCGGCGATCCGGTCCATAGCGCAAAACCCGGCTAATTACCGGGTGGTTGAAACCGCTGCCGGCCGCCTGGCCGTGGTTCGCGGCGCGGAGTTGGTCGGCAGTCCCAACGAGCATCTCTGGAGAAAGGCGCTGGAATTTCCGAGCGATGTGTCGGCTGAGAACGTGCCGGAGAGCATTTCCAGCGCGGTGACGACGGCGCAAAGAACGCCGGTTCGGGAATTGGTGGTTTCGGCCGGCGGCAAGCAGGTTACCGTTTCATTGGAACCGCAGGCCGAAAGCGGCGTGGATGCCGCCACGTTTGCCGGAGAACAAACAGTCTCCGCGCTGCGCCAGGCGGGCTTGAATCCTA
The DNA here is from genome assembly GCA_964553935.1 of uncultured Planctomycetia bacterium. Classification (GTDB taxonomy): domain Bacteria; phylum Omnitrophota; class Gorgyraeia; order 1-14-0-20-64-10; family 1-14-0-20-64-10; genus CAZKNC01. The sequence continues at coordinate 1,607 of CAZKNC010000321.1, forward strand.
CCG
>CAZKNC010000322.1:0-1605 GCA_964553935.1 uncultured Planctomycetia bacterium
GAGCCGTCAACTGTTGACCGGTTCGTCGGGCTGGATCGATCCGATCATCTCGTGCAGTTCTTCGGACGTAAGCCACCGGTCGTTGGTTTCGCTGGAGTATCGAAAATCCGCGGGCAACGGGGAACCCGCAGGCCATTTTCCGTCGCCCCACCAGGGGAAATTCGGCTCGATGACGAAGAATCCGCCGGCGTCCTTCGCGCGGACCGATTCATCCTGCGTCAACAACACCTCGTGGAGTTTCTCGCCGGGGCGAATCCCGACGAACTTGAGTCGGCACTCCGGAGCTATCGCGCGCGCGAGGTCGACCATTTTCATGCTGGCGATCTTCGGGACGAAGATCTCTCCTCCATGCATGGTCGCCAGGGCCTGGAGCACGAGGGCGACGCCCTGATCGAGTGTGATCCAAAACCGCGTCATGCGCTCGTCCGTGAGCGGCAGGACTCCTTCTTTTCTCTTCCTGAGGAATAAAGGGATTACGCTCCCGCGGCTGCCGACCACGTTCCCGTATCGGACCACGGAAAAGGTCGTCTTCGATGAGCCGGCATAGGAATTGCCCGCGATGAAGAGCTTTTCGGCACAGAGCTTGGTGGCGCCGTAGAGGTTGATGGGATTGACGGCCTTGTCGGTCGAAAGCGCCACGACCCGCGTCACCCCCTGGTCCAGAGCCGCGTTGATGATGTTCTCCGCGCCTGTGATATTGGTCAGGATAGCTTCAGAGGGGTTGTATTCCAACGCCGGCACCTGCTTTAGGGCTGCAGCGTGGACCACAAAGTCGACGCCATGAAAAGCGCGCTGAAGCCGCTTCGGGTCGCGGACATCGCCCAGGAAGAAGCGGATCCTGTCGTCCTTCAGCCTGGCCGCCATTTCAGACTGCTTGAGCTCGTCACGGCTGAATACGATGACCTTCGCCGCCTCGCTGCGGGCAAGGAGGACATCGATGAAATGCTTACCGAATGAGCCCGTACCTCCAGTGACCAATATTTTCTTACCCTTTAAGAAGGCAAGACTGGTCCGCGAATCTACCGGCGCTGATCTCTTCTTCATTTCCCGCTCCTGAAGCTCTACCTGCGGACGACCGGCTATTGTAGCTCTAATCGAGTTCGCTCCGAAAATAGCCTTCAAAAATAACGGTCCCGATGAGGACATGGACCAGGCGGCTGTAGAGCGGGTCGAAAAACCGCGCGTTCGGCAAGCCTTCGGCGACGGTGATAAGGAGCGGCTTCAAGGCCGAAAAAAGCGCGTAGGCGGCACGCCTATGCAGCGGAAAACTCAATCGGCATTCCGGCCGCCCCATCTCGAACCCCTGCCGTTTGTTGAACGCACCCGTTTTCAAACGGGCCAGCTTGGTCCGGAGTTCCATCCGATCAGACTCGTTGTGGGTCACGGATTCTTCAGGATCGATGAACAGCCTGACCCCTTGCCGCCTCAAACGGAGCGAGAATTCGTCGTCCTCCCCACCCTGTCTCTTGAAGGATTCATCAAATCCACCCAGGCCCAGGAATGTCTTTCGTTCAATTGAAAAATAGAAAGCGGCCAGCAACGGCGCCTCAAAAATCCCCCGCGACTGCCATGGAAGATCCGGAACCCAGCCTCGATACTCCGTTT
>CAZKNC010000323.1:0-1601 GCA_964553935.1 uncultured Planctomycetia bacterium
GAAGAGGCAAAGAATTTAATGCTGGCAAAGATGAATATTTTTGGTCCGGCCAATGCTCAACCAATTACTGTGCCAAACAGAGAAATGGCTTTGGGTTGCTATTATCTAACTGTGTTTGAGAAGGTAAACAGTACTGAGAAACACCCCTTTTTTGTCAGCGGAGAGGAGGCGATTCGTGCCTATAATTTGGGGAAGATTAGGATTCAACAAAAAATTCAGCTCAGACTGGATAAGGAAATAATTGAAACATCAGTGGGCAGAATTTTATTCAATCAAGTGCTCCCAGAGCATATGAGTTTTCTCAATGCCCCGATCAAAGGAATTACCATTCGCGACATTATATTAAAAGCCACTGAAACTTTAGATAAAGAGGTTGTATCCGGAATTATTGATAAGATCAAATCCATCGGATTTTGGGCGGCAACTATTGCGGGGTTATCTATTTCCATCTTTGATGCAAAAATAGTGGCGGATAAGCAAAAGTATCTGGAGAAGGCAGAGGCAGAGATTCAAAAAATCGAAGGAAATGTGGCTAAAGGCTTAATTACTGCTCAAGAAAAGTCACAATTATCGCAGATGGTCTGGATTCAAACTACCGAAGATTTAGCATCAGCAACCTGGGATTTCTTGGGAGAAGATAATCCAATCAGGATGATGGTTGAGGCAGGAGCAAGAGGTTCAAGAGACCAGGCAAAACAGCTTTCAGCCATGAGGGGGTTATCAACCGACCCTACCGGAAAGATTGTTGAGCTGCCAACCAAATCAAATTACAGGCAGGGATTGTCTGTATTTGAATACTTTACCTCTGCCCGTGGCGCCAGAAAAGGGGTGGCGGACAAAGCCTTAAAAACCGCGGACGCGGGTTACTTAACCAGAAGACTGGTGGATGTTGCCCACGATGTAATTGTCAGGATGGAAGATTGTGGTACCAGCTCCGGTTTAGAATACAAGATCCCACAGAATAATTTCGCTCATGCCAGGGAAAAGCTGTTGGGCAGGAAGGTGGCAGAAAATATTACTGCAGCAGGCAGTCGCAAGATAATAATTAAGGCGGGAACTCTTTTAATAGAGGATGATATTCAAACACTGATTAAGTTTTCTGTTAATAAAGTATTGGCCCGTTCGCCCTTGATGTGTGAAGCAAAATATGGAATTTGCAGTTTCTGCTATGGACTTGACTTAACAACCAGAGAACTGGTTAAGATGGGAACTCCTGTAGGGGTGGTGGCTGCCCAGGCAATCGGCGAGCCAGGCACGCAACTGACCATGCGTACTTTCCATACCGGAGGGATTGTTGGGTTGGATATTACTCAAGGACTTCCCCGGGTGGAGGAGTTATTCGAAGCAAGAACTCCTAAAATTGTTGCCCCGATGGCGGAGATTGCCGGCAGAGTCTCGATTGTTGAGACAGAACTGGGGACTCGAGTGCGCATTAGAGCTACGCAAAAGCCTCACAAGGAAAGAGAATATGTGATTCCGGCAACTGCCACTTTTTTAGTTGAAGAAGGACAGTTAATTGATGCGGGAACTACCCTATCCACAGGACACATCGATATAAAAGAGATGTTACGGATTCAGGGTCTTAGTGCTGCTCAAAGATA
>CAZKNC010000324.1:0-1600 GCA_964553935.1 uncultured Planctomycetia bacterium
GCCGGAGTTCAAGCGGAGCTCCGCCCGTACCGGCCAGGTACAGCAGAATGCGATCCGTCTGCGGAAACTGCTCGCCGATCGAAACGGTCATGCTGGTCATCAGCGCCTCGAGCGGAAGATTGAGATTCCATTGGTTGACCACCTTCCGCAGACCCTGATAAAGAAGCAGGCGAGCTTCCCCGGCTTTCTGCATTTCGGTCCCATGCGCCACGCGCTGCGTCCGGGTATTGATCTCTTCCTGCGAGCGGCTCAAACGGAGGCGATTTTCCTGCAGGACCGAACACCATCCCATCACCCCGCGATAGACCACCCCTCCGAACAGGCACAATTCGAGCGGGAACAAAGTCAAAGGAAGATCACGCAGAGTCAGGCCGATCAAACCGGTGAGAACCGCCAGCCAAGAAACCGCCCCAAGCCCCCAGACGGAGCCCAGCCAGCCGAAGGAAGCCAGCGTGAGCGGGAACGCAAGATGGGCGGCCCAGGTGGCCGATGGAAGAGAACCTTTTGGAAAGAAACCCAGAGGGGAAGAAAGAACCAGAGAGACTGTTATGAACGACAGGCAGAGCCAATAGCCGGCTCTGCTAAACGACCGCCTCCTCGGTATCCGGGTCAAAAAAGTGCACCTTCGTCATATCAAAGACGATGTCCATATCCTGTCCCGCCCGAGGACGCTCGTGACCGCCCACGCGCGCCGTCAACGGATGGGACCCCAGCAGCAGGTGCAGATAGACTTCCGCCCCCACCGGCTCCACCACTTCGACCGTGGCGGTTACCGTGTTTTCCGGAGGAGCGTACTGGACGAACAGCTTGTCGTAAATATCCTCGGGCCGGATTCCGAAAAAAACTTTGCGCCCCTCGTAGCGCGCCACCTTGGAGACCCAATCGTCCGGAATCTTCACGCGGCAGGGGCCTTCCTCAAAAAACATCCGGCCGTTTTTCCGGATCATCCGGCCCTGCAGGAAATTCATAGGAGGCGAGCCGATAAAGCTGGCAACCATCTTGTTGACCGGCTTCGCGTAGAGCGTCGCCGGATCGGCCACCTGCTGGATCAGCCCCTGGTTCATCACGGCGATCCGGTTCCCCAGCGTCATGGCCTCCAGCTGATCATGCGTGACGTAGATCATGGTGGACTGCAGGCGCAGATGCAGTTTATTGATCTCCGTGCGCATCTGGCCGCGAAGCTTGGCGTCCAGGTTGGAAAGGGGCTCATCGAAAAGGAATACAAGCGGTTTGCGGACGATCGCCCGGCCGAGCGCCACCCGCTGGCGCTCGCCGCCGGAGAGCTCGCGCGGCTTCCGGCTGAGCAGTTTGGAAATCCCCAGGATCTCGGCCCCTTCCTTCACCCGGTTGGCGATCTCCCATTTCGGGTAGCCGCGCAGGGACAGGCCGAACGCCATGTTCTCGAACACCGTCATGTGGGGGTAGAGCGCGTAACTCTGAAACACCATTGCGATGTCGCGGTCCTTAGCCGGAACGTGGTTGACCAGCCGATCGCCGATGTAGATCTTGCCGGAGGAGATCTCCTCCAGCCCGGCGATCATCCGCAGCGTGGTGGATTTCCCGCAGCCGGAGGGGCCCACCAGGACCACGAACTCCTTGG
>CAZKNC010000325.1:0-1600 GCA_964553935.1 uncultured Planctomycetia bacterium
TGCCGGCGTGGAGGAGCAGGTGGTCGCGGAAGAGGATCTTTCCGCCCTGGGTCCGTTCCTGCTCTCCATGCCGGAGGCGGAACGAGTTACCGTAATCGGTTTTCTAACACTGGCCAAACAGCTTGAACAAATCCTGCCCCTGACCATGACGGTTTCCCACCTGGATCCCGACGCCGCGTTCCGGCTGATTCTGGCGGCGATGGGCGTCTCCGAGCCGGTTCTCAATCAGATCGACGCCTGGGGCGATGAAGAGTTGTTTGCTGCTTTCAGATCCGCGTAATTCCTTCCTAACCCCTTGCGCCGGTTCCGCTTTGGCGTTGGAACCTTTTATGCGATAATTGCTGCTTAGAGGAAGGGAGGTGAGGCCGAGTGAATATGTTCAATCGGTTTACCGAGCGTGCCCGCAAGGTCATTCTCCTGGCGAAAGAGGAAGCCAAGCGGTTTAACCACGACTACATCGGCACGGAGCATATCCTGCTGGGTCTTATCCGCGAGGGGGAAGGTGTTGCCGCCGCGGTCCTCCAGAACCTGGGCCTTTCTTCCGATCAAATCCGTCTCGAAGTCGAAAAGCTGGTTCAACTGGGCCCTTCCACGATCGTCTCCGGCGATATCCCCTTTACTCCCAAGGCCAAAAAAGTGATCGAGCTGGCCATGGATGAAGCCCGCAACCTCGGCCACAATTACATCGGCACCGAACACCTTCTGTTGGGCTTGATCCGTGAGGGGGAGGGAATTGCCGCCCAGGTGCTGGTGAATCTGGGGTTGGATCTGGGCAAGGTCCGCCAGGAAGTGATGGAACTGTTGGGTTCCACCGCGCCCGGCTATGCCGTCGGCGGGGGGGGAACAAGTTCCACGCCGGCTACGAAGACGAAGACTCCGGCGCTGGACGCGTTCGGTCGGGACCTCACTCAGCTGGCGCGCGAAAACAAGCTGGACCCAGTGATCGGACGCAAGGGAGAGATCGAGCGGGTCATTCAGATCCTCTGCCGGCGTACCAAGAACAATCCGGTTTTACTGGGCGAGGCCGGTGTGGGCAAGACCGCCATCGTCGAAGGGCTGGCCCAGCAGATCATCAAAGCGGAAATACCGGAGATCCTGAAAGATAAGCGGGTCATTATCCTAGACCTGGCCCTGATGGTGGCCGGCACCAAATACCGCGGCCAGTTCGAAGAGCGGATCAAGTCGGTCATGGACGAGATCAAGCGATCGGAGAACGTCATCATCTTCATCGATGAGCTGCACACGCTGGTGGGGGCGGGCGGCGCCGAGGGGGCGATCGACGCTTCCAACATCTTGAAACCGGCTCTGGCACGCGGCGAGATCCAGTGCGTGGGAGCCACGACGCTTGACGAATACCGCAAGTACATCGAGAAGGACGCCGCGCTGGAGCGGCGGTTCCAGACCATCGTGGTGGATCCGCCCAGCGTCGATGAAACGATCGAGATCTTGAAGGGGATCCGCGACAAGTACGAGGCGCACCACAAAGTGAAATACTCGGACGCTGCCGTCGAGGCGGCGGCCCGGTTCTCCGACCGGTACATCTCGGGCCGGTTCCTGCCGGACAAGGCGATCGACCTGATCGACGAGGCCGGATCGCGCG
>CAZKNC010000326.1:0-1599 GCA_964553935.1 uncultured Planctomycetia bacterium
CGATTCCGCGGTACCCAAACCCGCCGGGAACCAGGATGCCGTCGGCCTCTTTCAGAAAGGGATCGACCTCTTTTTTCTCCAGCTTCTCGGCTTCCAGCCGCTTGATCTCGACGGCGCAGTCGTTGGCGATCGCTCCGTGCCGGATTGATTCGTAGATCGACTTGTACGCGTCCTGGAGCTCAGTGTATTTCCCGACCACCGCGATCCGGACCGGCCCATGCGCTGGAGAGAGCGCCGGGCGAACGACCCGGTCCTGCCAATCGCGCAGATCCTGCCCGCGTTCGGGTTTGAGATCCAGGAACTTCAGAATCAGATCGTCCAATCCCTGCTCATGGAAAACGAGCGGAATCTCGTAGATGTCCCGGACGTCGCGCGCCTGAATGACCGCGTCCACATCGACGTTGCAGAAGAGCGCGATCTTCTCCCGCACATTGCGGGAAAGCGGCTTCTCCGTCCGGCAGAGCAGGATGTCGGCCTGCAGACCGATCTCCCGCAGTTTTCCGACCGAATGCTGGGTCGGTTTGGTCTTGAGCTCGCCGGCGGCCCGCAGATAGGGAATCAGCGTCAGGTGGATGACGATCGAGTTGCCGCGGCCGACCTCCAGCCGGAACTGGCGGATCGCTTCCAGGAAAGGAAGACTTTCGATATCGCCGACGGTGCCGCCCACCTCGCAGATCACCACGTCGATGGCTCTGCCTCTGGAAACGCGCCGGATTCCTTCTTTGATCTCGTCGGTGATGTGCGGGACCACCTGGACCGTGGAGCCCAGATAAGCCCCTTCCCGCTCCTTGCGAATGACCGATTCGTAGATCCGGCCGGTGGTCAGGTTGTTGTCCCGACCGGTGGTGATGGAGGTGAACCGTTCGTAATGGCCCAGGTCCAGATCGGTTTCGGAGCCGTCATCGGTGACGTACACTTCGCCGTGCTGGTAGGGGTTCATGGTGCCGGGATCGACATTGATGTAGGGATCCAGCTTCTGCATGGTGATGCGCAGGCCGCGCGCCTCCAGCAGACGCCCGATCGACGCCGAGGCAACCCCCTTGCCCAGACTGGAAACCACCCCGCCCGTAATGAAGATGTATTTAGGCGTTCCCAAGGATTTTCTCCACTTGCCGCAAGTCCTCCAGAGTATCCACTCCGACGGTGTTTACCGAAGAATCCAGCACGCGGATTCGGACGCCGCGCTCCAGCGCCCGAAGCTGTTCGAGCTTCTCGGCCGTCTCCAGCAGGGAAGGCGGCCAAGCGACGAACTGTTCCAGCAGATCCCGCCGATACGCGTAAAGTCCTATGTGTTTATACCACAGGGGGGAACCGCAGTCCTTCTGCCGGACATGCGGAATGGGCGCTCTGGAGAAATACAGCGCCCAGCCGTTTTCGTCCGAGACCACCTTGACGATGTTGGGGTCGCTGTAGCCCGCCGGCGTCCGCATCGCGTAGCGCATCGTCGCCATGCCGGCCGACGGCTCCTTCTCCAGCCCCTCGACCAGCTGATCCACCATGGTCGGGGTCACCAGCGGCTCATCCCCCTGGATGTTCACGATGATCTTCGCCGCGCTCCGGCGAACCGCCTCCCAGACCCGGTCGGTGCCGGAGGGCAGC
>CAZKNC010000327.1:0-1577 GCA_964553935.1 uncultured Planctomycetia bacterium
TGCCTTGTGGGCTTCCGATCCTTTGCCTCCGAAAATTCCATCTTCGATCAATTTTTTCGCATTATCCCAGCCTCCGCCGGCATTCGCCATAAAAACCGCGAGAAGTTGTCCGGAAAGAATCATTCCTGCCAAGAATCCTCCCAGCGCTTCCTTCTTTAAAAGAAATCCGACAAGCAGAGGCGCCAGAATAGCCAAAACTCCTGGACGGATTAATTCTTTTTGCGCAGCCGTGGTGCAAATGGCAACAACACGCGCGTAGTCGGGCAATTTTCTCCCTTCCCAAACATTCTTGTCTTTTAACTGTTCACGGACCTCTTTGACAATCAAAAATGCGGCACGTCCAACCGCTTTAATTAACAGAGAGCTAAAAAGAAATGGAATGGAACCTCCGATTAAAAGCCCGACAAAAACAGCCGGAAGAGAAACCGAAAGCGTTGCCGCGATGGTTTCATAACTCATTTTGGTAATCGTGCTGATATCCGTGATGTAAGCATTGAAAAGTGAAATCGCGGCGACGACGGCTGAGGCAATGGCAATTCCCTTGGTGATGGCCTTGGTGGTATTACCCACGGCATCCAGATCCGCCAGAATTTGCCGGGCTTCCTTTGGAAGATGCGCCATTTCGCCGATACCATTGGCATTGTCCGCCACCGGGCCGAACACATCCATGGAAATATTATTTCCCGTAAGTGTCAGCATTCCGATACCGCACATGGCTACGCCATAAGCGATAAAAGTGGGGTTGGTTCCCTGATAAATAAATGCGGAAACCAGAATGGCGATGGAAATCGTCATAATGGCCCACACCGTGCTTTCAAGCCCGACGGCCAGTCCGGTAATAATTGCCGTGGCATGTCCGGTTTGGCAGGACTCCGCGATGGATTGAACGGGTTTTTTACCGGTATCGGTGAAATATTCCGTAATGCGGTTGATCACCACCGCAAGAACAATTCCCACCATGGTTGTCCACACCGGACGCATATCGAGTCCGGGAATGCCGAGACTCACCCAGGAAGGAAGCTGATTCTGGCTGTCCGGAAAGCGAAAATACAAAAATCCGACGAGGGTAAAACCCACAATGGAAATAATGGCCGAAAGAATAAAACCAAGATTAATAGCTTTCATGGCATCGCGTACTTCTTCTTTCGTACGAACAGCATAAGTTCCGATAATGGAACTGATCACACCAATGGCTCGAACAAGCAATGGGAAAATAACTCCCTTATGCCCGAATGAAGCCCAGCCAAGAATCATGGCCGACACAATCGTAACTTCATACGACTCAAAAATATCCGCCGCCATTCCCGCGCAATCGCCAACGTTGTCGCCGACATTGTCGGCAATCGTGGCGGCATTTCGCGGGTCATCTTCCGGAATATTTTTTTCGATTTTTCCGACAATATCCGCGCCAACGTCCGCGGCTTTTGTGAAAATTCCCCCGCCCACCCTCATAAAAAGAGCAAGCAATGTTCCGCCAAAACCAAATCCAAGAAGAACCTCGTAAGCCTTTTCCCCATAAACCATAAAAAGGAGAGTTCCCCCGAAAAGCCCGAGACCATCCGTCAGCATTCCGGTGA
>CAZKNC010000328.1:0-1572 GCA_964553935.1 uncultured Planctomycetia bacterium
GGGTACCTCCCGCGTTTGCCCGGGACCGCCGGGTCGGCGGCCGGCGTGCTGGTTTCCGGGCTGCTCAGCGCAGACCCGCTCCAGCAGGTGATCGGTGTGGGTGTGGCGTGCGGCCTGGGGTTCTGGAGCGCGGGGCCCACCGCACGGGCGATGGGCAAGAAGGATCCCAGCGTGGTCGTGATCGATGAGGTAGCCGGGATGATGCTGGGGCTGTGTGCTTTACCCGCGACCTGGCAGGTCTACCTGGCGGGGTTCCTGCTGTTCCGCTTCCTCGACATCGTCAAGCCGCTCGGCATCCGAAGGCTCGAGCGCCTGCCCGGCTCCTGGGGCATCATGCTGGACGACCTCGCCGCCGGAGTACTGGTCAACATCCTTCTACGCTTTTTCTCGCCCAGCTAACGCCGTACTGTTGCTCGGATCGAACCATCATCGGATCAACCTTTGACATTAACTGCCTGATGAAGTAGAATAATGTCTGCAAATAAACACTTGAAATATTAATATATACAATGTATATATAGGAGTGTGGGCGTGGTTCTAAAATTTGAGCCGTGGGGTGATAATCCGGTCTTTGATTGAGATGAAGAGAATGAAGAAGAAATTTGGGGGCACGGGGTCCGAGATTTTGAGGTGGAGGAGTGTTTTGAAAACTCACACACGGTTGTCCCCCATAGAAAGGCAAAATCCCAGCCGGAGAAGTACGCGGATCGGTACGAGGTACAGGGTGCCACGGATGGAGGAAGGAAGCTTGTGATCATTGTCCAGCATCTCTATGGAGACTGGGTTCGTCCCATTACCGCGTGGGATAACAAGTAGGAGGCGACGACGTGATTAAGAAAAAGACGCCGCTCGAGCGGGATGTCGATCAGGAGTTGATCTCAAAGGGGAAAGATGTCCTGAAGGACTTCGATGAATCTAAGGCACTTCGGGTGCCGGGAAAGAAGCGGGAGAGCAAGCTGATTTCAATTCGGCTGCCAAGGGATATGATCCAACGGCTTCGCGCTGTCGCCATGCAGAAAGGAAACCTCGGTTACCAGCAGCTGATCCGAATGCTTTTGGACGAAGCGTTGTCGAAATTTAGAGTGGAATTCCACATGCGCGCAGAATTGCTGCCTCAGCAAGCTCTTTTTGTGGAGGATGTATCATCGGCTTCTTCCTCTTTAGGGAAGGAACTCGGATTCCCGGATTATGAAGAGGTGGGTGAAGCCAACCGGTTTCAAGTTGGGAGATAGGGGGGGCATCCATTGGAAGTTGATTTTGCGTTTCTGGCGGACGCGGCAGAGGTAACCCAAGGCAAGTTGTACGTCATGGGAGGGGCTTTCGATACCATCTGGACGTCGAACGTTCCCATCGCTCATCCGCGCCTATCATTCGTCATGAGACTGCTCTTTACGCCCGCCGAGGTTGGCAGGAAGCACAAGGTGGAAATCAATCTCATGGATGAAGACGGAAAGGGGATCGGAAACAAGGTCGGAGGTGATTTAGAGATTGGGCAGAACCCCAATCTCCCCAAAGGTTGGCGGCAAGGTTTCTTGGCGGTCTTAAACTTCGCCAACTTAAAATTTGAGAAAT
>CAZKNC010000329.1:0-1556 GCA_964553935.1 uncultured Planctomycetia bacterium
TCTGAAAGCCGAAGTCGGGAAACTGAAGGAAGCGTTCGCTTCAGAGGCCGATCTGGCCGCTCAGCAAAGCCGGCTCGAACGGGTCAGTCGGGAAGTGTTTAATCTCACGGGGATCCAGATCCGGAAAACCGATTCTCCGGTGGACAGCCTGGTTTTCTCCGTCGAGGGGCGCTCCGATCTGGAAATCCAGCTCTACGGCCTGGAACCGACCGGCCAAGGAAACAGCCGTGAAGTGGCGGGACTTTTAAGCGTTCTGAGCGGCTCCGGCCAAAGGCCCATGCTCGCGCTGGCGACGGTGGATCTTCGAGCGGTTGAATTAGACTCGCCGGTTGCTTTCACGCTTCGCTGGCTGATTCCCGTGCTGGAGGGGGGAGCTGATCACGCGGCGGGCTCACCGCCTGCCGCGGACACGATCCAATGGGGGGTGCGGGAGGAGCCTTTTCTTTCCCCGCTTCGCCATCGCAGCGCTCTGCGCGCTCCGGCCGGCCAAGGACCTGCGCTTCGCCTGACCGGCATTCTCTGGGATCCTTCAGAGCCCGCTTGCGTCATCAACAAACGGGTGCTTAAACCCGGGGAATGGGTGGAATCCTTTCAGGTGATTTTGATCACGCCGACGGCGGTGATCCTCCAGGGTTTGGACGAGGAAAGGGTCCTCTATCTCTCCTAGCCGGCGTTGACTTTTCTGCTTCCTCTCTGATAAAGTGGGTCTTTCGCGGCCTCTGCCGGCGAGCGGAGGCGTTTTGCTTTCTGGGCTTCCTATGAACACTTTTTGCCTCCGTAAGACGTTTATCCTGATTTTGACCGCAGCGGGGATCGTTTCCTTCGCCGGTTGCACGCGAAAAACCCTGCCTGCCACCGGCGGGGTTCCCGGATCTCCAGGCGACGCGGTTTCCACATTCACCTTGGTTGGCCATACGGAGACCGGCCGGAGGAAATGGGAGATCCAGGGCGACACAGCCGATCTGATGGCGGAACGGGTGGAGCTTTCGCCGGTTCGGGCCGTCAGTTTCGGGCAGGTAGAGATTCGCTTGAGCGCTCAGACGGGCGAGTACGATAAATCCGCCCGGATCGTCCACCTGGAAGGGGATGTGGTGGTGACCACTTCCGACGGAGCAGAACTGACCACCCATCATTTGGATTGGGCGCAGGATCGCGAGACCGGAACCACATCGGATCCGGTTCGTGTCACCCGGCCCGGAATGATCGTGACGGGTACTGGCGGACTCGGCCGGCCGAAAATCAAGCAGGTTCGGCTGCAGCGGGAGATCACTGTTATTCTGCAGGACGCGAAAGGCAAAACGGTGATTACCTGTGACGGCCCGTTGGAAGTCGATTACGGCCGGCATAAAGCCCGCTTTTGGAAGAACGTCCTGGTGCGGGACGCGCAGGGCTGGATCCGGTCGGACCGGATGGACGCGGCGCTCGATCCCAAGACGAACCAGATGGCGAAAGCCGTCTTCTGGGGGCATGTTCGGATCGATCATGGCGGAGAGACTGCCGCGGCCAACCGGGCGGAATATTGGCAGCCCCTGCACCGAATGCAGTTGATGGGGCAT
>CAZKNC010000330.1:0-1226 GCA_964553935.1 uncultured Planctomycetia bacterium
GTAGGTGACGGCCACCGCCTTGGACCCGCGCAGCGCCAGCCGCCGAATCAGCGCCCAATCCTCTCCTCCCAGGAGGAGAACGTTGGCGGCGATCATGAGAAGCGGGAAATCTCCGATTTGCATCGTCATCCAAATCCCCGCCTGCAGCCCCGTGGTCAGAAGGAGGGCCAGGCGCCGGAGGGCCGGCTGCCTCACCGGCAGGAGGATCAACGGAGCGGCCAGGTATTCGATGAAGAGGGATCCCCACGTCAGCCCCTGAAGGATCCCGATGGGGCGCTGGGTAAGCCAATCACCCAGCGGGCGGGTTAAGTCGTCGATGTGCAGGGCGTAGTAGAGAGCCGTCCCATCCTGCCATTCCTTGCCGAATTTTCCCCAAGCGGCTAAAAAGTAGATGGCCGCCAGCTGAAAGATAATGGCGAACGCGGCCAGGGACGGCTCGCTCCTCTCCGCCCGACGGCCCGGATTCCGCAGCGCATCCACGGAAAAACGCTGGCCCAGGGGAAGGAACAACGCCCACATCAGCAGGGTATCCAGAAAAACGTCGCCGCCGGACCGAAGCAAAACATTGCGGTTTAAAACACTCACAAAAAAGAGGAAGCTCAGGATGTGGAAAAGTTTGGTCCGATAACCGACCCAGAAAAGAATGTAAAAAACCAGTCCCGCCCAAAAGAAAAACTGAACCATCGGCAGGGAGAGCGCCCCGTCCAACAGAGAGAAATGGAAATCCCCGCCGATCCTCGACAAAGGCGTCTCGGGCGGGAGAGCGCCGTAGGACGTATAAAAAATTTCCAGACTCGGCCAGCGGGCGACCCAGTCCCGAATCAGGAGCCCACCCAGCAGGATTCGAAAAAACCCGAGTGTCCTGAGATCCAGCGTCAGGTAAAAACGCTTTAGGTAAGATCCAGAAGCATGCACTTGACCGCTCCCCCGCCCTTTTCCAGGAATTCCGATACATCCACCGGACAGGGAATCACGCCCCGCTGGCGCACCTGCCGGTAAAGCCCCTGCGTGAGCCCGTCGGGCATGAGGAGGACGCGGCAGGGCTCTCCATCGGCCGGCACCGTGATCTGAAAACTGTTGGCCGCAAACTGCCGGGCATCCGGCTCTCCCAGCGGGATCAGCCGGTTTCCGAACCGGCTGCGCAGCGCCATCTGAGATCGCTCGGATAATCCTTCCAGGCAGGCCATCAGGTATTCCCGGTTGGGACCGAACGGGCAAAGCACGGT
>CAZKNC010000330.1:1236-1551 GCA_964553935.1 uncultured Planctomycetia bacterium
TCGCCGTGGTAATGACTTTCGTCAACAAGCTCCAGGGGGATCACTTCCGCCGGATGAACAATTTGCCGCAGTGTCTCCAGCGCGCGCGGGTCGGACCGAAACCCATACACCCTTTTCACCGGCGGCCAGCCCAGCCGCGGCGCCCACCGGTGCCGCTCCAGCCGGCCGGAGGTGAACAGGTAACGGGCCGGGCTCGAACCGGATCCGCCAACCGGGAAAAAATCGGCCTCTCCTTCGAAAGGAAGATCCGCGGGAAAATCGAGGACGGTCAAACCCAGCGCCGAAACGGCCCGCCGGTCGGCATCCGCTTCCCCG
>CAZKNC010000331.1:0-1549 GCA_964553935.1 uncultured Planctomycetia bacterium
GGCAGGCGGCTGCGCTGGAGCCGACCCTCAAACCGGAAGAGAACCGCTAAGAGTCAATCCATTCCCTCCTGCATGTAGTCCACAACGATGTTGATGATTTTCTTGACCGTGTCGCTGCAGGACTTGAAGGCGATGCGCTCCAGGACATCGCCGCCGTACTTCCTTAAGGCGTCACTGATAAGAGCGTGGATGAACGATTGGGTTGCCGCGTCAACGCGCTGAAAATCAAGCAGGACCTCGTCGTTCCTCTCCAAGGCGGGCATGATCTCTTGGATCCGGATGTCCCTCGCGACATCCTTATTCTCGGCGAACGCTCCGGCCTTGTCAAAGACGGCGATCCGTTTCATACAAATCGAGGCTTCATGTGCCGGGCTTTCTTTCTCTCCTTCACCGCCGCGCTGTATGTTCTTCGTATGGCATCCAGCAGCAGAGAGAATTCTTCCGTCTGGTCGAGTGTGATATCGATCCCCACCACCGTCCCCTGCCAGAAGGGCAGGCTGTCGTCCTTTGAATGCCTGTCTTTGAATGGATCCGCGTTCAGATGCAGCCTGGACGAGGGCGGTTTCTTGAGCAGTTTATAGAACCCATTCCCGCTGTAGATGATAAAGAAATCGCGGTTCACGTTCGCGATGGACTTGATGAAGAAAAGGCCCGCTCCGGCATTTTGCTCCGTGCCGCCCTCTCTTCGGGTCGTGCCGGTGACCCCCGGCGTCAGCGCGAGCCGGATAGCTTCCAGATCGGTTTTCGCGGAATAGGATTGGTTGATTGTCGCCTTGATGCCGACGCCCGTATCGGCGATTCCGATGCGGATGGAATTGCTCTTCTTGTAGTACTGGGCGCAAAGCAGAGCGCCCTGGGGCGCCCGCGCGTGCTCAATCACGTTCCTCACCAATTCACTGACGATATAGCCGATCGTTTTCGCCTGTTCCGGCTCAAGATGCAGGAGGGGAACCATCTCGGTGATCACTTTTGTCAATTCGTCCGATGTCCGTATCCGGGTGAGCGGGATAAACCGCCCAGCGGCTTCGTGCTCTACAACACGGATATTCGACGGCACATTTAAAGTTTTGAAGAGCCCCATTCGCACAAGATAGTGCTTGGATTTCGCCTCGAATTTTTCGCAGCGAATATTCCCTGTTTTTATCGTCAAGCCAAGCGCGGCGATCATGGAGAGGACAACCGGATGCACGGAGATCCACTTATCGTTGGCGGTGATCTCCAAAAAATTGGGGGAAGAAGGGTCGAACGCGCGCAGAAACGGGTCTATGTTTCCGAGAAAAGCGCTGTTCGGAAGATGGACCTTCATAGACAGATTATACCGGGAATCCCGGTAATTAGTCAATATACCGGGAATCCCGGTATATTAAGCTCTGTCCAGAAACCGAGCTATGGCGGAGGCGTTGGGCTGCACGATCCCGCATTCGGTGATGAAGCCGGTGATCAGCCGGGCCGGCGTCACGTCGAAGGCGGGGTTCCTGGCCCTGACACCGGGTGTGGCCACCCGCACCGAAGCCCGGCTCCCGTCCTTCACCGTGCCGTGCGCTTCCAG
>CAZKNC010000332.1:0-1545 GCA_964553935.1 uncultured Planctomycetia bacterium
CGGCGCCTGGGTCTTGATGCACGGGCCTGCGCGGTTAGGGAGATCCTATGATGCGTCTGGATGATCGCGGGCGCTTATTCGGAAAAATCAGCCTCATCGACCTTGCCGCGATTGGCTTCCTTCTCTCGCTGGCTCCCGTCATTTTATTCGCTTGGAAATCTCGAGGGTACCAACAGCTTTCGATCTATGACATCCGGCCCCGGAAAGTCGTGATGGGACATGATACGATGCTCCGGATCGTAGGGGCGAGCATCAATCCGGACTGCAAAATCCAGTTCAATGATTTTGTGATTCCCCGCGGAACCTGGGTGAATGAAACCTACTTCGACGCTGATCTTCCCCGCGATCTTCAGCCGGGCCGATACACTGTGTTCGTCCGGAATCCGAAGGGCAGAACGGCGAAACTAGAGAACGCGCTCGATGTGATTTGGAAACCGAAAATTATTTCCCTTGAGCTCTTTCAGAAAGAACCGGCGGACCTGCTCACGCTGGTTATCCTAGGCGAGCATCTTCAAAGAGGCGGAGAAGTGACTTTGAACGACATCGCGTTGGAAAATGTCCGGTATGTCAGTGATTCCCGGATTGAAATGGATCTTCAGTCCTATCAAATTCCCCGGGGCCGCGCGCAAGTGCGAGTCACGAATCCGGACGGACTTCTGCAGTCCGAGTTTGACGGAGTCCTTCCGAAAGCGAAGACCCCCGCATCCACCGTGGGGGACGCCATTTTACAAACGGATTTACCCCGGCCTCTGCAGGATGGTTCCTTTGCCGTGGTCTTTCATTGTTTTTTCCCGGAGTC
Source organism: uncultured Planctomycetia bacterium (assembly GCA_964553935.1). GTDB lineage: Bacteria > Omnitrophota > Gorgyraeia > 1-14-0-20-64-10 > 1-14-0-20-64-10 > CAZKNC01. Next base: position 800 of record CAZKNC010000332.1, read on the forward strand.
GGCATCCGCCGCGGGCAAACGCCTTAAAGCGGGAAACGTGGATGTGGATTCGAAGGGATTGGTTCACGCGAGGATTCTGAAAATCTTGGGCAGGATACCGGTGAAAGATCCGACCCTTCACGCCCAGGATCGATGGCTGGTCGTCACGCTGCTGGTCCGCGGCCGAGCTCAGCAAGCGGGAAAAAACCTGCTGTTTTTTTACCGGATGGACCCGATTGTAAGCGGGGCGGAAATTCATCCGGATTTCCTGCAGGGCAAACCGGCACTGGCGATGTCGCATGCCCGTCCAGCCACGGCTCAGGAGGCGGCGCTCCTTGAACCCTAAAGCACATTTCGTCCTTCTAGATCCTGAAACCAGCGCGCTGGTCAGGGGAATCCGGAAATTCATGAACACGGCAGCCCCCGCAATGCAGCGGGTTCAAAATCTCGCGGCTTGGAGACGGATCCGAGAAGAGATCGCGAGCTGGCGGCAGGATCCGATCCGCACCACCGGCATGGTCCTGGCTGCCGTAGTTCTCGGGAATGTCGCAGGACGTTCTATCCGCGGGGAAGGATGGGCTTTCACGGAGCTTTGCATTCGGATGGTGTTGATTTTGCTGGGTCTGGTCACCGCCAGCTATCGAGGCACCTGGGCACAGCTAAAACAGGGGAGTGCTCTTTTTCGATGGATCTCCTGACCAACTGGATCAGCCAAGTCCGGGAAATCTCCTCCTGCCGGATCTGCGGCAATAGCGATTTGGAATCCG
>CAZKNC010000333.1:0-1539 GCA_964553935.1 uncultured Planctomycetia bacterium
GGTTTCCGGCGGGGGTGGTGCGGGGGAGAAGCCTGCCGGGGGCCGCGCGCTCGGTCCTGCTCGGGAACGTCGCTTATTTCTTTCAAGCCAGGCGGCTGGCTTTACGGAACCGCCGGGACGACGTCACCGCGCTGCCGTACGGGATCAACACCGTTTCGCTGTTCGGCTACGTTTTCTTCGTGATGCTGCCGGTCGTGCAGGCCACCCGGGATCCGATGCTGGCCTGGCGGGTGGGGCTGGTGGCCTGCCTGGGCTCGGCCTTCATTGAGATCGCGGGGGCTTTCGTCGGAGATTGGGTGCGCCGGATCACGCCGCGCGCGGCGCTCTTGAGCGCGCTGGCCGGAATCGCCGTAACGTTCATCTCGATGGAGTTCGTTTTCCGGATTTTCGAACGGCCGCTTCTGACGCTGATTCCGCTCGGAATTTTGCTGCTCCAATATTGTTCGGGGGTGCGTCTTCCGCTCGGGATTCCCGGCGGGCTGGCCGCGATGATCGCCGGAACGGCGCTGGGCTTCCTGTTCCGCCGGCTGGGAATGGATTCGGCGGTTCCTCTGCCCGAGGGCCTGGCCCTGCAGGGACTGCGCTGGACCGGTTCGGAGCTTTGGTCCGGCCTGCGAGCCGGATATCTGCTGGAGTATCTGTCCGTGATCCTTCCGATGGGGCTGTTCAACGTGATCGGTTCCCTGCAGAACCTGGAATCGGCGGAAGCCGCCGGGGACCGGTACCCCACCCGAAGCTCGCTCTTGATCAACGGCATCGGTTCGCTGGCCGCCGGCTGTTTCGGCAGTTGTTTTCCGACGACGATCTACATCGGGCATCCCGGCTGGAAAGCGCTGGGCGCGCGGGCCGGTTATTCGCTCGTCAACGGAATCGTCGTGAGCGTGATTTGTTTCATCGGCGCCATGGGCTGGATCTTCCGCTGGATCCCGTTCGAAGCCGGGATTGGAATCCTCCTCTGGATCGGGATCATCATCGTGGCGCAGGCCTTCCAGGAAACCCCGAAATCGCACGCGCTGGCCGTGGCGGTGGGACTCTTCCCGGCGCTGGCGGCCTGGGGACTGACGCTGGTAGAGACGGCTTTGCGCGCGGCGGGAACTTCTCTGGCGGCGTTGGGCACTCAGGCGTTCCGCGGGCAATTGGCGGTGGCTGGAATGATTGCGCTGGACCGGGGGTTCATTTTCACTTCCATGCAATGGGCCGCTTTTACCGTGGCGCTCATCGAAAGGAATTTCCTCGCCGCGGCCGGATGGATGTTTGCCTGCAGCGCGATGGCGTGGGTCGGGCTCATCCACGCCCCTCTGGGGTGGGGTGCCGCTCCGTTGTTTACCGCCGCCTACGCGGCCCTCGGTTTTCTCTGTCTCCTCGCAATTAGTCTAAAATTGCCATCTGGGCAAAGTACACCCCATTAAGCTATTTTTTACCTATTTAATGGGTATTTTACTCCACTAGATTGACAATAATACTTCTCGTATGGCATCGTTAAATTAGCCGATAAAGGCAAACCCGTCGAAAGGCGGGGACGCAAAGCCACAGGCCTAA
>CAZKNC010000334.1:0-1539 GCA_964553935.1 uncultured Planctomycetia bacterium
GATTAAAGCTGCTTGAACGGCGCACCAAGCCGTGAACCTCATATCCCTTTTTAAGCAGGAGATCGGCAAGGTATGACCCGTCCTGACCGGTGATGCCGGTAATGAAGGCCTTCTTTTTTTTATCTTTTTTCTTTTCCATAGTATTCCAATAGGTACGCCCGAAGCGAAGTTCGCCAATCGGGAAAGGCGCGGAATTTCGTATTGACGAGAATCGCGTTGGTTGGGTGGGAGACCGTAAGGATATCTGTTCCCGAGATCCTTTTCAAGAACCGCCGGTCAAAGCCAAGCGTCTTTGCGATTTCGAGCGCGATATCGTATCTCGTTACTCCGCCGTTACTCTTATTCGTATCGAAAAAATGATATGTGCCTGAAGCATACTCCACATCCTTGATAAGCTCTTCTATTCCCCGTGCCAGATTCTTAGTGGAGGTCACGACGCCTCGGTAGTCATCAATGGCTTCAAATGGTCTCCCTTCACGAAGTCCTTTCACAATACTGTCCACAAAGGTTGAGCGGAACCGACCATAAAGCCACGATGTCCGAATGATAAAGAAGGAAATACCCTCAGCCCGCTCCTCCGTTTCAACCGACCGTTCTCCCATGAGCTTTGAAACGCCGTAATCATTCACGGGGCGCGATTCATCATACTCGCGGAATCTCTTCCGATCGTTGCCAAACACATAGGCGCTGCTTATATGGATGATTGAGGCCTTTAATCTGAGCACGCGCATTGTATGCACAATCGCCCCAGGTCCAAATGCATTAACCTTCCACGCTTCAAACGGATTCGCTTTGCAATAAGCCACATTGATGAGAGCGGCGCAATTTATGATGATGTCCGGTTTATAACGGGAGAAGGAGCTAGAGAGTTTTTTTTCATCAGTTATATCTGCGTCAGTGTGGTTAAGTCCAATGACGGAATATGAACCTGAGCGATTAAAAAAATTCACCAACTCTGCGCCCAGAAGCCCTTTGGCGCCCAATATCAAGATTTTAGGATGTCGTTTCATGGTAGATACGCTTAACAAAGTAGATACACTTGGCGAATGGCGCATACGGATTACAAGAATGGCGCGCACGAATCGGAGACACCATGCGCTCTCTGCCTGTGCAGACACGCAGACAGGCGCGCAGGGTCAAATCGGGGCGACCCGCAGTCCGCCGCGGCGGAAACGCCCTGCGGCGCCGCTCTTAAAAAAACTTTATATGTTCATCTTGTCTTCCATCATATGTTTAAAAAGCTTACGGCCATGGCTACCCGATTATGTCATATGTATCTTTCTATAACAAATCACCGCCCCGCCGCCATGCCGCAAAGCGGCACTGCCTCGCAGAAAAACTTTCTTTTCCTTTTAGAAAAACAATTGGTGGCGCGCAAAATAAAAATGGCAAAGAAAGTTTTTCTGCTCGGCTCCGCGCTCACCGCGCGGGGCGGCGGGGCTTCGCTCGGCTCGGGCGCGGCGGAATTCCCCCCACACCCCCCTTCCGCCGTGCCCTCGCTTCGGTGGCGAAATTTTTTCGGGCTGATTATTTTCTCTT
>CAZKNC010000335.1:0-1535 GCA_964553935.1 uncultured Planctomycetia bacterium
CGTCGGCTGCCGGGTCTCCGGGAGCTCGCGCGGCTGGCGTGTGGAGCCCCGCTCCTGGCGGGCCGATCTGAAGATTCCGGAGGACCTGCACGAGGAGTTGGCGCGGCTGCTCGGCTACGACCGCTGCCCGACGACGCTTCCCGCGGTTCCCCGCCGCGCGGTGGACTCCGGTTCCCCGATTTTTCGAGAGGAGCCGCGCATTGCCCGGGAATCCCGTCTTCGGGACCGGCTGGTTTCTTCCGGCGCCCAGGAGATCCTCACGTACAGCCTGCTCAGCTCCGACCAGTTGTCCCGATGCGGGTTGTCTCCGGGTCTGAAGATCAGCAATCCGCTCAGCGCGGAACAGGCATGCCTGCGCCCCGGCCTTCTTCCGGGCGCGCTCCAGGCGCTGTCGCTGAATTTACGCCGGAAAACCGATTCCGCTTTTCTGTTCTTTGAGATTGGACAGGTCTACGGTCTGTCGAAAGATTCTCGCGAGAGCCGTGCGCTGAGTCTGTTGGCGGCGGGAAGTCCCGATCCTCGATGGAATGAGAAACCGGCCCCCCAGGGCTTCTTTTCCCTGAAAGGGATCGCCGGTTTTCTGTCGGACCGCTTAGGGTGGGGGGTTTTGGCCTGGAAGAAAGGGTTTCCGGTGCCCGGGTTTTTCGAGGAGGGAGCCATGACCGTTCAATTGGACAATGAGCCTGTCGGCGTCATCGGAACGATCCGAACCGAGGTGCTCTCCGCCTGCGAAATCCCGGCCGAATTCCCTGTCGCTTACGCGGAGCTCGACCTGGAAAAGCTGCTCCGGAAAGAGCCGATGCCGATCAAGGCCTCCGTGCTGGGCAAGATTCCTCCCGTCATGCGGGACCTTGCGGTGGTGGTCCAGGAAGAAATTCCTTTCGGGCGGCTGCAGGCGGCTGTTTTGGAATCCGGCCGGCCGCTGATTCAAGAGTCGGCGCTCTTCGATCTGTACCGCGGGAAACAGGTACCGGCCGGAAAGAAAAGCTTTGCCTTCCGGCTGTCTTTCTCGGACGGAGACCGGACTTTGACCGAAGAAGAAATAAACCAGGCAGTCCAGCGGATTTTAGAAATTCTCCAGCAGCAGTTTCAAGCGACGCTTCGCTAGCTTTCCAATTCCTATTGACAAATCTGTCTGGAGCATATACAGTTATAGTTTGTTAGCACTCTAATACTATGAGTGCCAATCTAGAGAGGGAAAGACGATGAGCCAGGAACAATCGGAAAGCACTTCTTCTCCGCTGGAACGCTATGGCCGGGATCTCACCCGGGACGCCGCGGCGGGAAAGCTGGATCCGGTCATCGGCCGGGATGATGAAATCCGGCGCGTGATCCAGGTGCTTTCGCGCCGGACTAAAAGCAACCCGGTGCTCATCGGAGATCCGGGGGTGGGCAAAACCGCGATTGTGGAGGGGCTGGCGCAAAGGATCCTTCGCGGTGACGTTCCCGAAGGGCTTAAGCGCAAACGGGTGGTTGCGCTCGACATGGGCGCTTTGATTGCCGGCGCCAAGTACCGCGGCGAGTTCGAAGAGCGC
>CAZKNC010000336.1:0-1532 GCA_964553935.1 uncultured Planctomycetia bacterium
CGCCGGAAAAGGTTGAGGTACGGATCGGTGATCCGGTCCAGAAATTGAACGAGGGGATTGAACGGGTCCGGGCTGACCCAGCTCAACAGAACCCGGATGATGATGGCCCACCAGTAGATCGTGAAAAACGCGTTGACCAGGTCGGCCAGCGCTCCGAACAGGTTCCCGACTACGAACATTTCAGCTCCTTTGATCTTCGGGCGGCGGCATGGAGACCCTCCCGGATGATTTTTCCCAATCTGCGTTTTTCAAACAGGCGGAAAGCCGCTTCCGTTGTTCCCCCTTTGGAGGTGACGGCGGCGCGAAGCTCCGCCGGATCCAAACCGGCCGACACCATTTGAGCGGCCCCTTCGGCCGTTCGAACCGCCAGCGTCAGCGCTTTCGCGCGCGGCAGTCCAAGCTCCTGCCCGGCACGGCTCATCTGCTCGATTAGAAAAAAGAAATAAGCCGGCCCGGAGCCGCTGACCGCAGTCACCGCGTCCATCCATTTTTCAGGGACCGTTTCAACGGCGCCCACTGTTGAGAACCATGTCCGGACGGCTCGAAGATCCCGCCCGCTTGCCGCGGATCCGGCGCAGAGAACCGACATCCCTTTGAACCGCTGAGCCGGCATATTCGGCATCACCCGAACCACGGGAATCCTCCGACCCACGTTCCGCTCAATCCACCGGGTCGTGATCCCCGCGGCGATGGAGACGATCAGGGAGGAGCGGCTCAAGCTGGGCCGGATTTCATCCAAAACCTCCGCCATCTGCTGAGGCTTGACCGCCAGCAAAACAGCCCGGCTCTTTCGGGCGAGTTCCGCGCCGGAGCCGGCGACGGCGGCGCCGAGAGAGCGGGCGACCGTCCGCTTTTTTCGATCGGAATCCCACACCACGACCGGATACCCGGCTTTCCGCAAGCCGTGAACCAGCGCAGCCCCCATGTTCCCGCAGCCGATGATTCCGATTCGTGACTTCACAGGTTCCTCTCTCCGAAGATCGCGGTGCCGATCCGAAGCATGGTCGCTCCCTCCTGCACCGCCGCTTCGAAATCGTGGCTCATTCCCATGGATAAATGCAGCGATGCAGCCGTAGAGTCGTAAAGCCGTAAAGTAAGGTCGTCTCGCAATTCCCTCAGCCGCCGGAAGACCGGCCGGGTTTCTTCTGGATTCTCAACAAAAGGGGCGATGGTCATCAACCCGGCCAGTTTCAATTGTTTGGCCTTCAAGATCCCTTCTGCCAATCCTTCTACTTCTTCGGGCCGGCAGCCAAACTTGGTCGCTTCGCCGGAAACGTTCACCTGAATCAATACTTCCAACCCCCGTTCGCCCTGAACCTGTCGAAGGGCGGCTCGACGTTCCAGCGCCTCCACCAACTCCAGCGAATCGACCGAATGGATCACGTCGAACAACTCCACCGCTTTGGAAACCTTGTTTCTTTGCAGGTGGCCGATGAGATGCCGGTTCATTCGGGGACTGTCCCCGGAGTGGACTGTCCCCAGAGTCTTCCGCTTTTCCTCCGCCTCCTGGACCCGGTTCTCGCCGATCTCCG
>CAZKNC010000337.1:0-1525 GCA_964553935.1 uncultured Planctomycetia bacterium
ACGCGTCGCTGGATCCGATCTTCGGTTTGGTGCCGGACGCGCGCGACCGCTATCGCCGGTTCGTGGAGAAGGCCTGCCGCGGCCGCAAGCCGGTTGCCGCGTTTGAGTTTGAAGGGGTCCGGCACCGGATGTGGCGGATCACGGATCCGGCCTGGATCCGAGGGCTCCAGCGCCAGCTCCGTTCCAAAGAGTTGGTGATCGCTGACGGCCACCATCGTTTCGAAGCGGCTCGGGCTTTTCGGGACGAACAGCGGAAGAAGGATCCGCGCTCCCGTCCCGATGCGCCCTACAACTTCGTGATGTTCTATTTGAGCGCGGCCGGCCTCGAGGATCCGGGTCTGCTGCCGACCCACCGGCTGGTACACGTGACCGCGCCGGCCCGGCTGGAGGTCGAGTGGCAGCGGCCGGGGATTGTCGAGAGGCCTCTCGGCGGGCAGGTGAAGGTGACCTATACGCATGATCTGGAAGAGGCCTTCGGGCAGCTTCGGCGGGGGCAGGCTCAGGCGGTTGTTGCGATGCCGCCGCCTCGGCTCCAAGAGGTCCTGGATCGGGCGCGGGCCGGCCGGCGGATGCCCCGCAAAACGACCTATTTTTACCCCAAGCTGGTTTCGGGATTGGTCGCATATCCTTTCGGGAGCTGACCTATGGCGATTTTCGGCAGGCCCAAATACACGATGGTGAAGGTTAAGAAGAAGGACATCCCCGAAGGGCTCTGGACCAAGTGCGAAGAGTGCGGAGAGGCCCTGTACAACAAGACGCTGGAGGAAAACCTTCGCGTCTGCCCCAAGTGCCAGTATCATTTCACGTTGACCGCGTCGGAGCGGATCCAGCAGCTGATCGACAACGGCACTTTTCAGGAATTCGACGGCGGCCTGCGTCCGTCGGACCCGTTGAAGTTCAAGGGGCCCAAGACCTACGCGGAAAAGATCCAGCTGGACCAGGCGGCGACCGGCCTCCACGAGGCGGCGATTTCCGGAGAAGGGAAAATGAATGGGCGCCGGATCCTTCTCACCGTGACCGATTCCAGGTTCATCATGGGGTCCATGGGTTCGGTGGTGGGGGAAAAGATTACGCGCGCAATCGAGCGCTCGATCAAAAACCGCCTGCCGCTGGTGATTGTCTCCGGGTCCGGAGGCGGGGCTCGCATGTACGAAGGGATGTTTTCGCTCATGCAGATGTCCAAGACCTCCGCCGCGCTGGCCCAACAGCATGAGGCGGGCGTGCCGTTCATTTCCGTGCTGACCAACCCGACCATGGCCGGGGTGATGGCCAGCTACGCCAGCCTGGGCGACGTGATCCTCGCGGAGCCGCGGGCGCTGCTGGGTTTCACCGGCCCCCGCGTGATCGAGCAGACCATCCGGCAGCGTCTGCCCGAAGGGTTCCAGCGCTCCGAATTCCTTCTGGAACACGGGCAGGTGGATCAGGTGGTACACCGCAAGGATCTGAAAGCCACGATCAGCAAGCTTTTGGAATACTTCGCCGGCGAATAGGTATAATAGCGGGCCATGGCACAAGTCTCTCTTCA
>CAZKNC010000338.1:0-1518 GCA_964553935.1 uncultured Planctomycetia bacterium
ATCCCTCCATCAAACAACCCATTTTTCCCGTCAAAGAAGAGTGCGAGGACTTTTACGTCAAAGCCTGAGGCCGTGTCCTGGCCTAAACGCATTATCTGCCTTACTGCCGAAACTACGGAAATGGCTTTCGCGCTTGGGGCTGGTGACCGCATCGTAGGTGTTTCTGGTTACAGCGTGCGTCCCGCCGAGGCCCGGAAAAAAGAAAAAGTGGCGGCCTTTACTTCCGTGCGCATGGACAAAATCCGCGAGCTCAAACCTGATCTTATTCTGGGATTTTCGGATTTGCAAAAAGACATTCTGCGCGATTTGGTGGGCGAAGGTTACAATGTGTTCGTCACCAATCAACGCACGCTTCAGGAAATCGGCGAGGCCCTCCTGGCCATCGGAAGGCTTCTGGGCGCGGAAGAGAAGGCGCGGGAAATTTGCCGCCAGTTTTACGGGGAGCTGGATAGATTGGCGAAAAGTTGTCATTGCGAGCCCGAAGGGCGAAGCAATCTCGGTTTTGAAAAGCGAGATCGCTTTGCCGGACCGACCGTCCGGCACCGGGCAGCCAAGCGGCCGGCCGCCGCTCAGCCAACCGGCGCCGGCCTTCCCCCCGGGCCTATCGGCCCTTGGGGCCGGAGGCGGCCTTCTCGCGATGACCGACGTAAGACCCCCCGTGTCTATTTCGAAGAGTGGGATAACCCGCTCATTTCAGGAATTTCGTGGGTGAGTGAATTGATTGAAAAACTCGGCGGCGAAGATGTTTTTAAAGAAAAATCCTCCGGGAAAGTTGCCCGCGAGCGCACGGTTTCTTCCGAGGATGTGGTGCGCGCCAATCCCGATATCATCATCGCCTCTTGGTGCGGTAAAAAAGTACAGTTCGAAAAAATAAAATCGCGGCCGGGCTGGGATCAAATCAAGGCCATTCGTGATAACCGTCTTTATGAAATTAAATCCGCGGACATTCTCCAGCCCGGGCTTTCTTTGATTTACGGCGCGCGCCAGGTAGCGAAAATTCTGAATTCTGTGAATTCTGGTACCCCTTCCAAAAGTACAGGGTTCCTTTAAAAAAGAAGAAAGATGAATTTGAACCCTGTACTTTTGGAAGGGGTACCTAAGTTTTTTCAAAACAATTGACGGCTTTTCGCGAAGCGGTTAGACTGCACATCTTATGCCCCAGGAAAACCTTATGAAAAAACCATCCCTATCCATTGAGGAATTAAAAGCCAAGGCCAAACAAATACGCCGTCATATTATCGAAATGACCTGCGCGGCGGGCTCCGGCCATCCGGGGGGATCGCTTTCGGCCGCGGATATTGTGACGTCCCTTTATTTTTCCGTGATGCGCCACGACCCTAAAAATCCGTCCTGGCCGGACCGTGATCGTCTGATTTTAAGTAAAGGCCACGCCTCACCGCTTCTTTACGCCGCGCTCGCCGAGGCCGGATATTTTGACACCAAACTTCTGCCGGCTTTTCGCAAACTCGGAAGCCCGCTTCAGGGCCATCCCGACCGCCGCCGCTTGGCGGGCGTGGA
>CAZKNC010000339.1:0-1517 GCA_964553935.1 uncultured Planctomycetia bacterium
TCCCCTCAACGGTCGGTTCCCGCGAATCGCGAGCGGGAGGCGGTTTCCGCCGCTCCCCAGACTCCGCAGACCCTGCGGGAGACGGCCCTGCGCGCGCTGCATCGTCAGAAGACGGAAGAACGCCGGCATAACGAGGATCGCCAGTACGCGACGGAAATCTTCCGGGCCGTGGTGGGACGGAAACCGTCGGAAGAGGAGGTATTGGATCTGATGGCGCAGGTGGTCTTCCGGCCCGAGTCTCCTCTGGCGCAGGCGGAAGGCCGTTCCACCCTGAAATCGGACATGGTCGCCGAAATGGTCGCCCGGATGGACCGGTTTCGGCAGGACCAGCCGATCGAGGATTTCCTCTTTCATCTGGCCATTGGCGGCGGCTACGTTGGGGCTTTCGAGCAGTTCCTGGGTCTTTTGGTCGCGGGCGCGCCGGGGCAGACCTCGGAGCAGATCGAACAGCGGTTCACCCAGCTGGTCCAGCAGGAAGGCCGGGATCCCCAGACCGCCGTGGCGATCGTGCAGGCCGAAGACAGTCTGCATCGCGCTCAGTCGCTGGTGGATCGGCTGGGCAAACAGGACAACCTGAACGCCACCCTTCAGAAATTCTCCGGCCTTGTGTGGGATCAGCACATCGTTCCGGCCGATCAGCGGAAGGTGGAAACCTCGCCCTACCTGCTTCAGCCGCAGACGGTGGAACAGCTTTCCGACGGCACGCGGATCGAGCGGGTGGCGGACGGGAAGCGCTTCATGCCGGCGACCTTGTTGAAAGCGATGGGGATTGAGCAGACATTCCAGGATTACGCCGCACGTCAAAACTCAACTCCGGATCAAGAGATGAATCAGTGGGTTTTGGATTATGAGAGAGCTGGCTCCGCCGCCTGGGTGGCGCGCGATTCCTCGGGCAGGATGCTGGGTCTCATCTCGGGCGGGCCGGAGAGCGATTATCCGGACTATGTCGGCCGCCCGACACCGGGCGCGTTCTTCAGCCATTGGTGGATGACGACTCCCGATCTGCAGCAGCGCGGGACTGACGGCGATCTGCAGAAAGTTCTGCTCGCTCAACTCAGACAGGGAGCAGTTCTCCAGCCGGATGGGGCGCCGTATCAGGAGCTTTCCGTTACTGAACGTCAGAAACCCCACGCCGTCCAACTGGCGGAAGCCCAGGCCGCGTCCGCTGCGGGGACGACGGTTCCCGTTCAATCTTCCGGCGGGGAAATCATGACCGGCTGGCTCCGGCAGGCGGCTGTTTTGCGCCCGTCTCACCATGAGGTTCGGCCCAACGGCTATGGGCCGAACATGCACGGCGATTACTTCCGGATTCCTCTGGCGGCTCCCGCGCCGTCGGCGTCGGTCAGCAGGATTTTAGGCCCGGACGGAAAACCGTTTGCGGGATTGGAAGAGTCCATCCGCGCCCAGATTCAGAAACTGCCGGCGATCCGCCCGCTCGCCGGTTTGACGGCCGGTCAGCAGACCGGGTTGGAGGCGGCGTTCAATGATCCGCAGACACTGAGGGATCTGACCTGCGC
>CAZKNC010000340.1:0-1515 GCA_964553935.1 uncultured Planctomycetia bacterium
GATGGTTCGAATCTCAAACTACTTGTGAAGTACGCTGGTGATCCGGCTTGGTCGCCAGATGGATCAAAGCTGGCGTATATCTCCAGGCACTCTCCCACGGGTCAGCGGGTTAGTGAATTTGATGAGATTTTTGTACTCAATCTAAAGTCAGGGAAGACAACCCAAATCACTCACGACCAATGGGCTGATAGTTGCCCCGTTTTCTCTCCAGACGGGAAGAAACTTGCTTTTGAATCGGCGCGACACCTCGAAATTGCCCATGGCGCCGAGCTCTTCGTCATTAACCTCGATGGGACCGGCGAAGCCCGCCTGACCCCATCTCAGCCGAACCCAAAATATCCAAACGATCCTATCCGCGGCTGGGCCACCGACGAGCACCCCGACTGGGCTCCGTGGTAAGGCACTGCTTGAATGAGGGGACGCTTCATAAAGGGACACTTCATTAGGTGATAGCCATGCCGCGCACCGCACGCACATTGACCCCACAAACCACCTACCACATCCTGGCACGAGGGAATAACCGTCAGGCCGTCTTTCATGAACCGCCGGATTACGAAACCTATCGGCGGTTCCTCCATGAGCTCCTCGCGGAGACCCCTGCCCTTCGCTGTTATCACTATTGTCTTATGCCCAACCACGTCCATTTGCTGCTTTACGCCGAGCATGCCCAAGCAATGGTTACTACCCTCCAACGCCTTCAGCTTTCTTACGCCTGGTACCATCGCCGGGTCTATCAAAGCTCCGGCCATCTCTGGCAGGGCCGCTACAAAAGTCTCCCGGTCCTGGATGATCCCTATCTCCTGGAAGCGGGCCGATACATCGAACGAAATCCTTTTGAGGCAAAGCTTGCGGAAAAACCAGAATCTTATCTTTGGTCCAGCTACCGCTACACCGCCTTTGGGCAACCCGATCCCCTTCTCACCCCCTCTCCCGCCTATCTGGGCCTTGCCTCTACCCCACAAGACCGGCAAACCGCTTGGCAGCAATACGTCTCACAGATTCGGCTTTATCAAGCCCCGTCCACCCAACAACTGGCCGGAGTTCTTCAAGGATGGTAATCACCTGTCCCCAAATGAAGCGTCCCCTAATCCCTCTTTCCCCTTGCCTGTTTGCATGAATAGGAATATCCTTGCTGACAATACCTCATGGGAGGCGCGATTGAGAAAACTTCCTGTTTTTTTGCTGATCCCTCTGCTGGCCTTGTTGCCCGCCGGCTGTGCCACCGTGGCCGCTCCACCTATGTTGGTACAACCCGCTCACTCCGCTGGCATCGCGGACCTCCCTTTCCACGGAAAGAGCATTTTGATTATTCCTCCGCAGATCATTTACCGAGACACTTATAAGGAAAAGGAACTTTTACCAGGCCAGAAATCCTCTTTACAACCAATGGCACCTCTCTGGGCCTCGATGTCCGGCTCGGCACCCACGCAAGAAGGACGCGAAACCATATCAGCTTTGGCAATCAAGTATGCTCATCAAACAACCGCTCAGAGAGGAATCTCATGCCGTACTCTG